>QKCE01000235.1 GCA_003245785.1 Spirochaetales bacterium
CGATCGGCGGTTCGCTCCTGTTCCGGGTAATCCCCTACCGGATCGTCCTGCCCCTGGCGCTTATAGGGATAGGCGCGTGGGCGATTTTCGGCGGGTTCAGGAAAAAGTGAGGCGCCGTGCCCGGGGCTGATGCCCGGGGCCGCCGCGACAGCCTGTCGCGCCGGGACCCGCTCAGGGAAGGCGGAAAGCCGCCGAGAAGATGACGGCGAGCGCCAGGGCGCCGCCGGTGACGAAGAGGTTGGCGACCGAGAGGCCGAAGGGCACCGAACCCGGGGGCGCGCGGAGAAAGCGGCGGACCGAGCGCCAGGCGACGGGAAGGGCAAGGAACGAGGCGAGGGAAAGGAGCGGGATGACGCGTAAGGCGACCCCGGCGGCGATCGCGGCGAAGGCGAGGGCCTGGAGGGCCGCGAAAAGCCGGAGCGCCCGGTCGCGGCCGATCGCCAGGGGAAGGGTGACCCTGCCCGACTCGCGGTCGCGTTCCATGTCCCGGAGATTGTTCGCGAGCATTACGTTCGCGATGAGAAGGACGAAGGGCAAGGCGGCGAGGAAGGTTCCCGCGAGCCCTGAGAGGTCGGCGGTGAGGGTGAGAACGGCGCCTTCCAGGGAAAGGCCGACCAGGGGCCACGCCGCGGGGTTCATCGCCGCGGGGCCGACTGGCGCGCCGTCGCCGGCGCCCGCCGCGCCCGCGAGCTGGATATGGATCGCGACGAAGGGAATGCCCGCGCCCATGACGGTGCCCGAAACCGCCTCGCCGAGGGGCGTCCTCGAAAGGGGGAGCGGTCCCGCCGAGTAGGCCACGGCGACGGCGACCGCCGCGGCCCCGACGAGGAAGGTAACCGCCCCGGTTTCGAGGGCGAGGAAGATGCCGCAGGCGGAACCGAGGGCGAAAAGCGCGACGGTTACCGAGAGGGCGGCGCGAAAGCCGATGTCGCGGCCGGTTTCGAAGGGAAGCCCCGTCGCGCGGGCATGGCGGCGCCAATCGAGGGTATTGTTGAGCGCCGTCGTGGCGAGGTCGACCGGGAGGAGGCACGCGAGGAAAAGCGCGAGGAGAGCCGGCTCGAAGGTCCCGTAGAGCCAGGGCGCGTAGGCGGCGCCGAAGGCGAAGGGGATGAGGCTCGCGGCCTTGGTGCGCGGCTCGGCCAGCTCGACGAGGTCACGGAGTTTCACGGGCCGCGCCTCAGGCCCCGCCGGCCGTCGAAGCGGGCGGCGCGCCCGTGCCGGAAGCGGGTTTCGCCGGGGCAGACTGGCCGCCGGTCTTGAAAACCGGGAGCCGCCCGAGATACGTTAGGTCGCGGCCGTCGTAACCCCCGTCCTCCAGGAGGGCCGCGATCTTGCCCACCACCTCGCAATCGACCTTCGAGAGAAGCTTTTCGATGGAGGCGAGGGAACAGCCCGTCGAGACCACGTCGTCGACCACGCATACGCGCTTGCCCGTGAGCCGTTCCCGCTCCGGGCCGTCGAGCACCAGGGTCTGGGTACCGCCCGTGGTAATGGATTCCACGGTTTCCGCCAGGGCGTTCCGCATGTAGGATTTCAGGGACTTCCGCAACACCACGTAATCGACCCCGAGCCGGACCGCCACCGCGTGGGCCAGGGGGATCGCCTTCGCCTCCGGGCACACGAGTATGTCGATTTTCCCCCGGGGAAAGTCCGGATGCCGCAACAGGCCGTCCGCAACGCGTTCCACCAGCTCGGTGTCGCCGAGCATGACGAAGCTCGCGATGGAAAGCCCGTCGCCCACGGGGACTATCGGTAATTCCCGGGTCAGGCCGCCGATTTCAAGGGTGTAGGTGTCCATACGGTAACCAGCATACCCCGATTGGCGCGGGGTGCCAAGGAAAAAGTAAATTTGCGCGGGGGAGGGAGGGCTCCTACACTTTACCGTAAGGAGGCGAAGCCTATGAAAACCAAGCGAATGAGGGACCATCGCGGTCCGGGTAAGGCGCCGCGCACCACGGGCCTCCGCGGGAAGCTCTTCGTCCTCACCGCGACGACCGTCGCCATCGCCATGACGGTGCTCGCGGTAATCGGCGTCGCCTCGGTCAAGAAGGTTTCGGGCGAGCTCATCGCCCTCATGACGAACGACGGCCTGAACGGGAACCTTTTCGCCGCGAACGAGCTTCTCGCGAAGCTATACGGACGCGTCGAACTGAGGGACGGAGCCCTCGTCGACGGACGCGGAAGGCCCATCGCGGGCGATTACGAATTCGTCGACGCCCTGCACGGGAAGATCGGGGTGGCCGCCACCCTTTTCGCCGCGGAGGGAGACGATTTCACGCGAGTCGTGACCAGCATTACCGACGCCTCCGGCGCGCGCATAATCGGCACGAAACTCGGGAAGGACAGCGCGGCCTACGGTCCCGTGTCGGCGGGGCAGGACTATCGGGGCCAGGCGCTCATCCAGGGCACGCCCTATTACACCCTGTACCATCCCCTCCTGAACCCGGACGGAAAAACCGCCGGCATCCTCTTCATCGGCGTGTCCGTCGAAAAGGCGGCGGCCGCGGCGAGCCAGGAGGTAAAGAACGTATCCGGAACCATCGTGAACGCGGCGCTGCTGCTCCTCGCGGCGGCCCTCGCGGCCATGATGCTCTTTTCGACCCGCCAGATCACCGCCCCCATCGGCGTCGCGGTCTCGCTCATCGAGGAAGTGACCCGGGGAAACCTCGGGGTGAACGCCCCGGCGGGCATCGTCTCGCGGCGCGACGAGGTCGGCAGCCTGGGCCGCTGCGTGGATTCCCTCGCCGGGGACCTGCGCGGTATCGTCGCGGACATCCGGCGGGCGGCGGACGACGTATCCGCCGGGGCGACGAACCTCGCGGGAACCGCCCATAGCGTCGCCGGCGGCGCTACCCTTCAGGCCTCGAACGTGGAGGAAATTTCGGCGTCGATGGAGCAGATGTCCGGGACCGTGGCGCAAAACACGGACAACGCGGTGACGACGGAAAAAATAGCCCTCACGTCCGCGGAGTCGGCGGAAAACGGCGGGGAAGCCGTCACCAAATCCGTCGCCGCGATCGGCGATATCGCCGCGAAGATCAGGATAATCGACGAGATAGCCCGGCAAACGAACCTTCTCGCCCTCAACGCCGCGATCGAGGCGGCCCGGGCGGGGGAAGCGGGAAAGGGTTTCGCGGTGGTGGCGAGCGAGGTGAGAAAGCTCGCCGAACGGAGCCAGGAAGCCTCCGCCGAGATAGGGGCCCTTTCGTCGGACACCGTGGAGAGCGTCTCGGTCGCGGGAAAGGCCATAGGCGAGCTCGTGCCCGAGATAAAGCGCACCGCGGAACTGGTGCAGGAAATCTCGTCCTCCTCGAAGGAGCAGCGGGAAGGCGTGAACCAGATAAACGAGGCGATCGCCTTATTGGACCGGGTTATCCAGCAGAACGCGAGCGCCGCCGACGAGATGGCCGGCATGGCGGAGGAACTGTCCGGCCAGGCGGGCCAGCTTTCCTCGACCATCTCGTTCTTCAGGGCGTAAGCTTGGCGTCAGGACCGGTCCCCGCGAATGAGTACCACCGTGATCCTCTGGCGGGGCCAGCATTTTTCCAGGATCGACCAGGCGTTGCAAATCCGGTCGGGGCTCGAGCAGTCGGAGCACACGCCGGTTTTCTGGCAGGGCGTCCGGAGGTCCGCGTTGCGCCGGGCGTTCTCCGGGGCGATCACGCGCTTGACGCGGTCCATCGCCGCCTCGCGGTCCTGCGCGACCTTGTCCTCCCCCGCGAAAAGGACCACCCGGCGGGGCCCGAAGGTTATTCCCGCCACCCGGTTCCCCACCATGTCGAGGTTGACGATTTGGCCGCCTTCGGTGACCGCGTTCGCCCCGGCCAGGAAAAGGTCCGCCAAAAGGCCCCGGCGCGAGGACTCGAGGGTCTCGTCGAAGGCATCGTTCGGGAAGGGATCGATGAGGTCAAGGTCGGGCCGGGCGCGCAGGGCGTCGATTATCCCGCAGGACCGAAGGGTTTCGGAATCCCCGTAGGACACGGTGGAAGGGGCGATGGACGGAAGCAGGGTCCCGAAAAAAAGGTCCCGCGCCCCGGAAGGCCCCTCGACGATACGGGCGTCAAAGCCGTTTCGACGGAGCGCGTCGGCGGCCGCTTCGATATTCATGCGTCTCCTCCTTCAATGCCGAATTCCCCCGCGAGGGCCCTAAAGGTATCCGAGAGATCCTCCAGGCGGAATTCCGCGTAACGGTCCAGGTGCGTCGGCATATCGTTCACGATGGCGAGTTTACCCCCCGCGTTCAGGGTGTACTCCGGCAGGAGGGCGGCGGGCCGGACGGCGAGGCTCGAGCCGAGCACCAGCATGAGATCCGCCCGCCGGGCTTCCGCGATCGCCCGGGAGATCGCCCCTTCCGGCAGGTTTTCCCCGAAAAAGGTGATGCCGGGCTTAAGGGCGACGCCGCATTCCGGGCACGTGGGGACGGTCCCTTCCCGGACTACCGCCGCGGCCTCGGCGAAGGGCATGGAATAGCCGCAGCGGCGGCACCCGTGGCGCGCGGGGGAGCCGTGAATCTCGATCACGTTCTTGCTCCCCGCCTTCTCGTGCAGGAGGTCCACGTTCTGGGTGATGAGGGCGGCCAATCGGCCCTGCCCTTCCAGGCCCGCGAGGACCAGGTGCACCAGGGAGGGCTTTTTCTCTTCCAGCCCGTAAATGAAGTCCCTCGCCATGGAGTAGTATACCATGGGATCTTCCCGGAAGACCGAGAGGTCGAACATCCGGTCGGCGTCCACCGTGCGGTAGAGGCCGTTCTTGCCGCGAAAGTCCTGAATGCCCGAAAGAGTGCTTACCCCGGCGCCGGTGAAGGCGACGCAATGCGAGGCGTCGCGGATCGCCTCCGCGAGTCGCGCGGCGGTTTCGCCGGCGTCCGGTCCCCCGTTCCCGTTCATTTGGCCGCCCCGTAGCGGGTCCAGGGAATGGTGCGGGAGAGAATGCCCTTTTTTACGATAAGGTCCAGGGTTTCCGAATTCTCGGGAACGAGCCGGCACTCGGAGCCCTTCAGCCCGATGAGGGTTCCTCCCCGG
>QKCE01000288.1 GCA_003245785.1 Spirochaetales bacterium
AGGGGAACTTCGGCGGTTGGGGTTACGTGAACCGACTCATCGCCCGTATCGGGCCCGCGGGAATCGCCTCCAGCTCGTCCCTCGTGTATTCCTCCGTCGCCTCGGGGGATTTTTTCGCCGGCATAACCTTCGAGAATTACGCGCTCGCGCTCCAGAAGACCGGTACCAACCTGCGCTACCGCTTCCCGAGGGAGGGAACGAGCGTGGTTCCCGACGGAATCGCCCTGGTAAAGGGGGCGGACCACCGGGAGGAAGCGCAGGCCTTCATCGACTTCGCCCTCGGTAAGGACGTTCAAACGATCATGCGGGTCCGCTGGGAACGCAGGCCTATCCGTTCCGACGCCGAGGAGCCGGGAGCGCGGATGGCAATGAAAACCGTATCCTACCCGGTCGGCGAGGCGGCGCGGACCCGGGATGCTATTCTTGGGAAATGGCGGGCGGCACGCGGATTATCGAGTCCCTATATTCCCGCGGATTCATCCCGGTAACCCTGCGGAACACCTGGGAGAAATAGCGCGAATCCGCGTAGCCCACCAGGTCGGACACCTCGTACACCCGGATAACCGGGTCGCGAAGGAGTTCCATGGCCCGCTTTACCCGCACGTTCATCAGGTAATCGCCGAAGGTATAACCCGTCTCCTGCCGGAAAAGCCGGCTCAAGTGCCCCGCCGAGACCCCGAGGACCTCGGCGGCATCCTCGATCGTTATCCCCCCGATGAACCGCTCGGAAATGAGCCTGAGCGCCCCTTCCACGTAGCCGTCCCTGCCACCGGGACCGGGTTGCCCGTATTCGGCGAAAACGACCCGTTCGCCTCCCTGGGCGGAAGCGCGACCGGCGAGGCGTTCGGCGAACCTGAAAGCCGAACGGCGCAGGGCGTCGGCAAGCTCCCCCTCGTCCACGGGCTTCAGGAGATATTCCCCCACCCCGAGGCGAATAGCGGAACGGGCGTATTCGAACTCGGAATATCCCGAGATGATGACGTATTCGGGAAGCGGCTGCCCGGCGCGTAGCCTGCGGGCATTGCATTCCTCGATGAACGCGAGGCCGTCCATCCCGGGCATCCTGATGTCGGTAAGTATGATGTCCGGCTCGATTCGGTCCGCGAGCTCCAGTCCCTCGATCCCGTCCCCCGCGTCGCCGGAGCACACCAGGGACAGGGACTGCCAGGGGGTGAGCAGGACCAATTCCTTACGGACCAGCGGCTCGTCCTCGAGCACCAGGCATTTCAGCATTCGGCGACCTCCGGGTCCCGGGGGACGCACACGGTAACCGTGGTGCCCGCGCCCGGGGAGGATTCGACGGCGAGGCCGTAAGGCGCCCCGTAAATGAGGCAGATTCTCCGGTGGGTGTTGATGAGGGCGATGCCCATTCCGGCCGAACCGGACAGGGTTTGGGAGCCGTCCTCGGGAGGGTCCTCCTCCGGGGCGAGGGTGGCCGCGCCGATGCGGGAGCGGAGGGCGGCGAGCTTCGCCGCGTCCATCCCCACTCCCGTGTCGGAGACGCGCAAAATCAGGTCGCCCGAAACGACGGAAGCCTCCACCGTGAGGCGGCCCGCGCCCGAAAGGGGCTCGAGGCCGTGCACCAAGGCGTTTTCGACGAGGGGCTGGACGGTCAGGCTCGGCAGCCGGGTTTCCAGGGCGGCTTCTTCCACCCGCTCCTCGAAGGTAAACCGACCGGGCCAGCGGAACGACTCTATCTCGAAATAGTCCCGCGCGAGGCTCAATCCGTAACCCAGGGTGGAAAAGGCCTCCCGGGGCCGCGCCCCCTCGCGGAGGATCCGGGCGAGGCGGGTGGTCATGGACGCGATCTCGTCCATGCCTTCGAGTCTGGCCTTAGAGCGGATCGAATTGAGGGTGTTGTACAGGAAATGGGGGTTTATCTGGGCTTGCAGCGCCCTGACCTCGGCGGTCCTGAGTTCCCTCTCCCGGGTTACGAGGTTGGTAACCAGGCCCTTCACGCGGTCGATCATCAGGTTGAACCGATGGATGAGGGTGGCGATCTCGTCGCCGGTCTTCCAGGCGTCGGTTTCGCGGCAGCGGGCGTCCAGGCAGCCCTGGGACACGAGTTCCATCGTCCCCGTCAGCCGGTGCACCGGGCTGGCGATGGAGCGTGAAAGCAGGAGGGCCATCGCGAGGGCCACGAGGGCGCCGAAACCGGCGAGCAGGAGGGTCACCCCGGCCATGCGCGAGGAGCCGTCCCGGGCCGCGGAAACGGGATAGGTCCCGGAAAGGACCATGCCGTCGCGGACGGGGAGCGCCGCGGAGAGGGACGAGCCGGGCGTCGCCCCGTCGGCGAAGCCCGCTTCGGCGGCGGAATCGGTCATGTCGTAGAGCACGCAGCCGCTCGCGTCGGTTATCCGCAATCCCGTCAGGGCTCCCTGGACGAGGGACGGCCCCCCCACGCGTTCCGCGAAAAGCGGGCGCCCCACGTCCACGATCACGTAGCCCGCGGGGACTCCCCCGATCGAGACCACCGCGCCCGCGGCGAGCGGAACGGAGTATCCCGAGTCGGGATGGGGTTGTCCCCAAAAGACCACCTCGCCGGGGTTCAGGCGCTTTCGGCCGAGCTGGCCGAGCATTCCCCACCCCTCGTACAGCGGGAACCCGTATTCGTCGGGAAGGGAGAGCCCGGAGATCGCCGGCTTGCCGTCCAGGGGAATCACGTAGGGGTACCAGGAGCCGGAACCCGCGGTGGCGGTAAAAAGGCGGTACACCTCGGAAATAAGGCGGGGATCGTCGTCTATCGATGAGAGGTAGGAAAGGACGGGTTCGGACTCGGCAAGGAAACGGGCCTTGGTAGCCGCCTCGCGAAGGAGGGTTTCCGCGAGGTCCCTGGCGCCGGAAACGGCTTCCAAGGTCCGTCCCCGGTAGGAATTTTCCAAGAGCCGCGCGCTGGCCGTCCCGTAAAGGAGGGCAAGCATGGTGAAGGGCAAAAGGCCGACGGCCAGGAACGCGATCGAGAGACGCCAGAAGTACGAGCGCGGTCCGAAAGCCATCGAGGCGCCCTTCGGCTAAAATCCCTTCGAGACCGCCGCGCCGGGAAGCCCGATGTCGCGGCGGAAGCCCATGCCGCCGAAGGAGACGGACTCAAGGGCGCGGTAGGCGAGGGCGCGGGCCTCGTCGAGGTCCTTCCCCACCGCCGAGGCGGCGAGCACGCGTCCGCCCGTCGTTACCAGGGTCCCGACGGGCCACTCGGGGTCGCCTTCCGACCGGGGCGCGCGGCGCTGGTCCACGGTTGCCCCGGCGATGAAGACCTTGGCGCCCATCCGGGCGATTTTCTCCCGGTCGATCGTTATGGGATGGCCCTTCTCGTACTGGCCGGGATAGCCCCGGGACACCGCCACGGGGGCGCAGGCCACGCCGGGTTTCCACGCGAAGGGAAAATCCGCCACGGTGCCGTCGATGATCGCGCGGCACATCCGCGAGAAATCGAAGTCCATGAGAGGGAGCACCGCCTGGGTCTCCGGGTCCCCGAGGCGCACGTTGTATTCGAGGAGCTTCGGGCCGTCCTTCGTGACCATGATCCCGAAGAAGATGAAACCGCGATAGTCGTAGCCTTCCGCGACGAGGCCCTTCAGGGTGGGTTCGAGGATATCCGAGCGGAACCGGGCGAGAGTCTCGTCGGAGACGCCGTTCGCGGGGGCGACCGCGCCCATGCCGCCGGTGTTCGGGCCCTTGGCCCCCTCGAGGAGGCGCTTGTGGTCCCGGGCGGGAACGAAGGGAACGATCGAGGCCTTGCCCTTGGCGGCCAGTTCCGGCGTCACGCTGACGGCCGCCAGGATCGATATTTCCTCGCCCTCGAGGTATTCCTCGATAACGACCTTCCGGCCCGCCGCGCCGAGGGTGGAGTCGACCATGAAGTCCTTCACGGCGGCGACGGCGGTATCGGCTTCCGGCGCCACGACGACGCCCTTCCCGGCCGCGAGCCCGTCGGCCTTCACGACCACGGGACCGTCGTGGCGGCCGATCTCGGCGATGGCCTCCCGGGCGTCGGTGAAGGTCGCGCTCTTCGCGCAGGCGACGCCGTAGCGCTCCATGAACCGCTTCGCCGCGTCCTTGCTCGCCTCGAGCTGGGCCGGCCGCGAATGGGGGCCGACTACGGCAATACCCTCGAGGGCGAGGCGGTCGGCGAGACCCGCCGCGAGGGGGTCCTCGGGGCCGATTACGGCGAAAGAACCGTCCGCGAGCCCGGCGAGCTCGGAGACGCAGGCCTCGACGACCTTGGCGGTTTCCGCCGCCGAAACGTGGACGTTCCTGCATTTATGTTCGGTCGCCGTGCCGCCGTTTCCGGGGACGCAGACGACTTCGGTTATGTCGGGGGAGGAGGCCAGGGCCCAGGCGATCGCGTGCTCGCGCCCGCCGGAGCCGATAACTATTGCTTTCATGAAGCCATAATAAATGATGCGGGCGAAGGCTTCAAGTGACGGGAGGGCGCGGTCACGACGGGCCGATCGCTTCCTCGGCGAGGGCGGCGATCCGGTCGGCGGTCGCGGCGTCGTCCGCGACGACGGTGGTGCGGTCCCGGGCGCGGGTCTGGAAGGTGACCGTGAAGGGGTCCGGCCTCTCGAGGAAGTCCACCTCGTCGAAAAAGACCCGGGAGCCGTGCCAGATAACCCCGTTATCGTACAGTCCCCCCATGCGCGCGAAGAACATGTCGTGAAGGGCGATGTAGAAGCCGAGCACCCCGACGCCGGAAATGGCGACTCGCACGGGAATCTCGAAGTCGCGGATGAAATTGAGGGCCACCAGGATCGGCGTGACGAGCATCACCCCGAAGAACTGGAGGCGGTAGGGCCGGAGAAAGCATTCCCGCCGCTGGCCGAGGCGGCGCCTGTCCGCGCGGACCGAAAGGGCGATCCTGATCGCGGCCAGGGGAAAAAGGCAATAGGCGACGACCGGTATCGCGGTTGCGGCTGAAATCATTCTCCTATAGTATTTGAATCCGGCCCTTTGGGCAAGGAAAATCCCGGGGAAGCCGGGGACGGGAGAGTCGCATGGAAGGCATACGGACGGTTT
>QKCE01000020.1 GCA_003245785.1 Spirochaetales bacterium
GCCTCCATAGATTGCCCAATCCTTGGGGACGACAAATACGGAGATTTCAGGAAAAACAAGGAAGTGAAGGCGCTTTTCAAGGTAAAAAAGCTTCAATTGGCCGCGTGTGAGCTTGAATTGCCCCTGGGCGGGAAGAAACGGCGGTTTACGGTCGAACTCCCCGAGCATATGCGTTCCTGCGTCGAAGCCCTTGGCTTGGCGGCAAACAATCCGGCGTCTTGACAGAGGCGGCGTTATTCTCCATCATACGGCGAAGGTTATGGAACATACACCGTTGACACTGGCCTATCTAGAATCCCTTTCGACTGCCGACTTGGTCTCCCTTGCGGACGACTTCGGAATCGATATACCGGAAGGGTTGAACAGGCGCTTCATTCTGGGCGAATTGCTCGAACTCGCAGAATACGATTCGCGAGAGAGCCCGGATTCGGGAATACTCATCGACGCCCAATACACGAATTCCTCCGAAGACCTGCCCGAGACCTATAACGAGACCTCCATCTCCATGCTTATGCGGGATCCGGGCTGGCTGTTCGTCTACTGGGATTTTCACGCGAACCTTTTTTCCGCAATTACCGGCAATTACCGCTTTGAATCCTTCTTCCTCAGGGTCAATTCCCTTTCCTCGACCTCACCCGTGGTGGTGAAAGACTGGTTCGACGTGAACGTCGGCATCCACGACCGCCAATGGTACGTCCATTTGCCCTCGGACGAGCGGGCCGTCCGCGTCGATCTGTATAGCAGGAACACCCAGGAAAAAGAGCAGCTGCTCGCGAAATCCCTGGTGCGAGCGGTTCCCGTTTCCGCCAACGCGACCGCCCCCCAGGGCGATCGGCGCCGCCAACCGCCCCTCGTGGAGCTCTCCGGCATAGCGGAACTGCGGAAGCAGCATTTTAACAACCACCGTCAGTCCTTCGGCTGACGTATGGAGTGAGGCCAATGTCCGAGAAATCCCTGATTTTCGTGCTCGACGCGCAAATGCCCTTCGTTCGCCATCCCGACACGCCGGGACGGGCCGAAGAGGCGATGCTCTTCAACGCCTTATCGGAAACCTGGCTTCCTTTGCTCCGTTCCTGCGCGTCCCTCGAGTCGGAGGGAATTCCGTTCCGCTTCGCCCTTTCCATCTCCCCGACCCTGTGCGAGATGCTCGACGACCCGCTCCTGCAGGAACGGTACGTCAATCATCTGGATAAATCGATAGAGTTCGGCCTTTCCGAACTTGAGCGCTGCGCCGGTTCCCCGGAGGAACGGGAGATCATAAAGCAGCACCTGGACCGCTTCCAGGCGAACCGCCGCGATTTCGCCGAGACCTACGAGCGCAATATACTGAAAAAAATCGATTATTTCGCCCTTCGGGGTCATATCGAGATTCTCGCCACCGCGGCGACATCATGCTTTCTCCCCCTTTATTCCGATATTCCCGAAGCCCTGAACGCGCAAATCGAGACGGGCTTGACCACCTATCGCCGGCATTTCACCGCCGCCCCTTCGGGTTTCTGGCTCCCCGCGATGGCCTGGTTCAACGGCTGCGAGGCGACCCTTCGGTCCTACGGTTTCCAGTACACCTTCGTGGACGCCCACGCGCTCCTGTTCGCGGATCCGGTGCCCTGGACGGGCGTGTATGCCCCGGTGACCTGCGAGAACGGCTTCGCGGTATTCGCCCGCGACGCGGTTACCTGCCGCAAGATAGTCGGCGGCGGCGAAACCCAAGGTTACCTCGCCTCCGAGAATTATCTCGATATGGATCGCGATATCGGTTTCGAGCTCGACGAAAGCGCCCTTTCGGGACTTTTCGACGTGCGTTTGGGGCGGCGCCCCACGGGCTTCCGCTACTGGCGGCGTTACAGGTCCGAAATCGAGCGGAATCCCGCCTACCGCCTGGACCGAGCCTATGCGCAAGTCGAAAGCGATTCGACGGATTTCGTCGAGCACGTGGCCGACCTTCTCGGGAAAGCTTCGGTTATCCGCGAGGGCGAGCCCGTTTCGCTCGTGTGCGCCCTCCCCGCGACCATACTCGGCCAGCAATGGCAAGAAGGAATTTCCTGGTTCGAGGCGGTTTTGCGAAAAACCAGCGCGGATTCCCGCCTGTCCATTGCCGTTCCCGCCTCCTGCGTGGGCGACCGCCATTCCCTGGCCCGGGCCGAACCGCGCTTCTCGTCCTGGAATTCCGGCGGCTACGCGGAGGAAGTGCTCAACAGCTCGAACGATTGGGTCTACCGGTACGTACGCAAGGCCACCGAACGCATGATTGATCTCGCAGAACGTTTTCCCGACGATACGGGCCTGAAGGAACGGGCCCTCAATATGGCTGCCCGGGAACTGCTGCTCGCGCAATCCATGGACTGGCCGATCATGATGAACGAAAGCGACCGTTCGGAGTACGCGCGCAAACGTTTCGAGGACAGCGTCCGCTCCTTTACGGTGGTCTACGAGTCCCTCGGTTCGAACTTCATCAGTACCGAATGGCTAACCACAACCGAAAAACGCGATAATCTCTTCCCCGACGTCAATTACCGGGTATTCAGCAGGAAAAAATAAAAAAAAACCGGCCGTTTGGCCGGTTTTGCGCGTTTAGCCACGGACTCCTATTCAAGTTGCTGGAGTTCGCGGATCTTTTGCTGGAGTTCCAGGGTGGTGGACGCGGTCCTGATGCCTTCCTCGGCGGGATCGAAACGCCGGTCTATGTCGAGGGCTTCTGACCAAATCTCGATCGCTCCCTCGAGATCGCCGCTCGCGTAAAGGGTAAGCCCCTTCACGTAAAGGTCCTCGACCCGTTTCTGCCGTTCCGCCCGTCCCCGGTCTCCCAGGTTCAGCTTCGCCGCAAGGCTGATTCGGTTGAACAGGACTGCCTGGGTCGTCATGTCGAGGGTGTAGTTCATGTTGAACTGAAGATCGTTCACGTTGATCTCGCCGCCGATACTCGCCCGGGGATTGGCGCCCTTGAGCTGCAATCCGCCGAGAAGGGTGAAAAAGTTCGTGAATTCGACGGCAAAACCGGCTCCCATCACGGTACTTCCGGACTTCTCCGGGGCGAGAAGGTTGACGGGTTTCTGTACTTCCGCGGAGATGACGACCGGATTGGCCGGTTTGTAAGCCGTTCCCGCCGTTACCACCGTGGGCAGGGCCTCGTCTAGGACCGGCGGGCCAAGGTTGCGAACCGTCGCGCCCAGGAAGAAGTTCGGCTCCCGGGAGTTGTAGATCTTCAGGAAGTTGAAACGCGTCTGGACGCCGAAGTCCGCCATGACCGTCGCGGCCGATTGGGTGGAGCCGGATCCCTCGATCAGGTTTCCGTAATTGTCCGAATAGTCCGGCATGCTGCGGTACCCCGCCTTAAGGCTGGCTCCGGTCGCGATGCCCTTGAAGTAATAGCCCGAGAGGAAGTTGTACGAGACGTTGAGCACGCCGAAGGTTTCCGAATAATAACCCCGTGAGGCCCGTTCGCCGAAGGTGTTATACTCGGTAAAGGGCACGTAAAAGCAGCGGAGCGAGGCGCCGTACCCGAAATCATCGTTTCGGGACGTGAAGGAGAGGGTTTCCAGCCTGGAATCGGCGATCCAGCTGTTGTGGAATACCGCGAGTTCCGTATTTTTCATCGTCGCGCTGCCGGAGGGATTCGTTTCGAAGAAGCTGATATCGTTCGCGAGGGCGCTGAACGCCGAGCCCATCGCCTCGGCCCTTCCGCCCCCCGGAATGAGCAGTGAACGGAAAGCGGTCGTTCCCTCGTTGGGGTCCACGAGGGGATCCAAAATCCCCGCCAGGGATATATAGGGATCCGAAAGATCCAGCGCGCAGAGTCTCGCCGCGTTGGATAGTATCATGAGAGTGATTATAATGCGTGAACGTCCATCCATAGGCATTACCAGTATATGTCATTTTCGGTCAATAATCCGCAGTTTAAATACTCGATTTCTCCAAAATACATGCCGAAATTCGAAGATGGGGATACATTTTTAAATAAGGAACAACGTGCGCGCGCATAGGATGCTGATTTTGACATTCTTCCTTCTCGTGGCCATGCCGATTTCATTGGCCGCCGGCGGAAACCCAGAAGTGGGGCTCCCGAAGGTAGACCGTCTCATCAAGGACAGGAATTACAACGAAGCCATCCTCGAGCTCGCCGCGTACATCAAGGAACATCCGGAAGACTTCGACGGTGCCCAGCAGCGAATCCGCCGCATTATCAAGCTCCGCGCGGACTATAACGACAAGGCCGAGGAGCTTCTCGGGGTTCTTCAGAACGATCCCACGAACGACCAAAAGAAGCTCGAGATGATCGCCTACCTCGAATCCCTCGAAAAAAACCCGAACGCCTCCACCAGCGCCTTTATCGCCGACACCAAGGCGGCCGCCCAGTTCACTTATTACCGCTCGAAATTCGAGGAAATACTCACGGATGGCGACGCCCTGATCGACGCGGGAAATTTCGTGGCGGCAACGAACAAATTCGTCGAAGGCTACGTCTTCTACAAAAAGGAATTCGAGGACGCCAACGCGCAGGAACTCGTCGACGAAGTTTACTCGAGGCTGACGGACGTTTCCTCGGCCCTTCTTTCGTATTCGGGACTCCAGGCGGAGTTGATCGCCGCGGCGGCGGAATGCGAGCGAACCGTCACCGTCGGGGATTTTCCCGCCGCGGACGTCGCGTTTCCCCGCCTGCTCTCGGTCATGGCCCGACTCGCCCGGTCGCGCAACGCGGTGGCGGAGGCCGGCTGGTTTTTCGAGGACAGCTTTGCCTCCATGCAATTGGACGATACCACCCTTACGGAAAACTCGTTTCTTCCCTTCGCGCAGCGCTTTACCCTTGGAAGGAAGACCGCAGGCCGCTTCGAAGGGGTGCTGGGAGCCATGGACGCCCAATGGACCGGCATTTCCGACCGACTCGATTCCCTGGCGAAGCAACGCCTCCTGGGCTATTGGAACGGCGGTTCTCCCCTGGGAGGCAGCGATTCTGCCTCTACCCATGCCTCTCTTGCCAACGCGGTGCGTTTGAC
>QKCE01000253.1 GCA_003245785.1 Spirochaetales bacterium
ACTCCGGGCGGGGAAGGCCCTCTGCGATACCCTGGTGATCCACCCCATGTCCCACGTATGGGCGAACCTCGGCTGCGACCCCCGGGGAAACCCGGTCCGCAACGAAGAGCCGGGAATAGTGGAAATGGACGCCTACGGCTACCGCTTCAACGACTTCCTGCGCCTTCTCTGCGGCATCCACGTAGAGTGCGACCTCGGCGACGAGAGAATTCTCGAGCGCATGGGACGCGTTGAAAGCGGAAGCCTTGGGGTGGGCGAGGCGCGCTACGGTACCGTGATCGTGCCCGCCATGTCCTGCCTCTTCTCCTCGACCCTCGCCCTCCTCCGCGACTTCGCCGCCGCGGGCGGAACCGTGTACGCGGTCGAGCCCCTGCCGACGATGCTCGACGGAATACCTGACGGGGCCGTCACGGGCTTCCTCGCCTGTCAGCGGGTATTCCCCTCGGAAGAAGCCCTCGTGTCCTTCCTTGAAGCCCGCGCGGCAAAGCCGCTCTCGGTCCGGGAGGACGGAAGGGAATGCCCTTCGGTCCTCGCCCAGGTCCGCGAAGACGGCGACATTCGCTACGCCTTCCTCTGCAACAACGACCGCGAAAGGACTCGTCGGCTCACCCTTTCCACGCCCTACGCGGGCGCGCTTTCCCTCATGAATGCCCTGGACGGCTCGGTGGCGGAAATCGCCGTGGACGCGGCGGGAGAAGGCGGCATGGGCTGGGAGGTCGATCTCGGCCCCTGCGAT
Organism: Spirochaetales bacterium; assembly: GCA_003245785.1. Classification (GTDB taxonomy): domain Bacteria; phylum Spirochaetota; class Spirochaetia; order Treponematales; family Treponemataceae; genus Teretinema. The sequence continues at coordinate 737 of QKCE01000253.1, forward strand.
TCCCTTCTCTACCGGATCGACGGCTCCGTATCGCCAAGGCTCGCGCCACGGGCAGAACCGGCGTACCGCGAGGCATACCGCTTCCCCGATTCCTGGGATTACGCCCTCGATATGCAAAACGCCCTTACCCTGGACCGCGGCTCCTGGTCCCTCGCAAACGAGCCTTTCCGGGACGAGACCGAGGTCTGGAAAGCCCAGAAAATAATCCGGGCAAGCTTGGGCATGCGGCCCATAGATACGGACGAGATAATCCAGCGGTATCAATGGATCGGGGATCCGGTGCCCGCGGACGGTACGCCCGTCCGCCTCGCCTTTTCCTTCGAGGCAGACGAGGACTTGACCGGTGATGTCTCGGCGGTCATCGAGAGATCGGGGGATTTCTCGGTCTCCCTCGACGGCGTCCCCGTGAGCGTGGAGCCCCGGGGCTACTACCTGGACAAATCCTTCGACATAGTCCCCTTGGGTCCGGTTTCCCGGGGAAGTCACGTCATAACGCTCGAAACCGCCTACCGCTCGCGCACCGAGCTGGAGGCGATCTACCTCGTCGGGGATTTTGCCGTGACGGCCCGCCGCGCCCTCGCCTCACTGCCTAAAAAACTCGGGGAAGGGGACTGGACGGCCCAGGGACTTTTCCATTACCCGGGGAGCGTTACCTACCGGGCGGGTTTCGAGCTTTCCTCCGTCGATCCGGGCCTGATCCTGGACATCGGGGACTTCTCGGCGACCTGCGCGACAGTGAACGTGAACGGCGTCGCCTTCGAGGTACCCTGGAAGGCTAAGCGAAAGGTCGCCATCGCCGCCGCCTGCAAGCCCGGGTTGAATGACCTCGAAATACGGCTCTACGGAAGTCCCCGGAACCTCCTGGGGCCTTTCCATCTCAAGGGCGAGAAAAGGGCCTTTTGCAACAGCGCATGCTTTATGCCCCCGGAGGGCGAGAACGACCCGGACTATCGGTTGGTTCCCTACGGGCTGACCGAGCCGGTGGTTCTCCTCGAACGGGTTCAACAGGAAACGAAATGACGGATACTTGGGAGGTATCGCATGAATAAAGAGTATTATGGCTGCTGGCCGACGATGATCACGCCGTTTACCGACGCTGATAAGGTGGACTACAAGGGAATCAAGGACCTGGTGGAGTGGTATATCGACCGGGGCGCCGCGGGAATCTTCGCCGTGTGCCAGTCGAGCGAGATGTTTTACCTTTCCAGGCAGGAGAAGATCGACATCGCGAAGGCCGTATTGGACGCCAACGCCGGGAGGATCAAGGTAATCGCCTCCGGGCATACCGCCGACGACCACGCGGAGCAGATCGACGAGCTGGGGGAGATGGCCCGCACCGGGGTCGACGCGGTCGTGCTGGTCTCCAACCGGATGGCGAAAAACGGCCAGGGGGAAGACGTCTTCCGGAAGAACGCCGACGATATCTTCGCCCAGCTCCCGGACGTGCGCTTCGGCCTTTACGAATGCCCCTACCCCTATCTCAGGCTCCTCTCCGACGAGTTCCTGGGCTATGCCGCGAAAAGCGGGAAGCTGACCTTCCTCAAGGACGTGAGCTGCTCGGGCGAGATCCAGAAGCGGCGGGTCGAGCTCGTGAAGGGCACGGGACTGGCGCTTTTCAACGCGAACACGGCTACCGTTCTCGATTCCTGGCTCGCCGGCTACGACGGCTACAACGGCGTAATGGCGAACTTCCACATTGACCTTTACCGCTGGCTTTTCGACCATTACAAGGATGAGCCCGCCCTCGCCCGGGAACTCAGCGACTTCCTCACCGTCTCGGCGGTGGTGGAGCCCCGCTCCTATCCCGTCAACGCGAAGTACCACTGCCAGCTGACGGGCTTCGACATGAGCATCCACACCCGCTCGAGGAGCGTGTCGCTCCTGAACGAAAACGGGAAGCTGGAGATACAGAGCCTGTTGAGAATGGAGACGGCGTGGAGGAAGCGGCTGGGCCTCAAGGCCTGACCGCGGGGAGTACGGCGCCTGGGCCTAGAGGCGGTTCTTGATGTTGAAGGCCGCCTCGTTGAGCCGGTGCACGTACTCCTCGATCTTTCCGTCGGTAAAGCGCGAGACCATGCCGGAGATGCTCATGCCGCCGAGGAGCTTTCCGGCCTTGTCGTATACGGGAATGCCGACGCACTTGATGTTGTTTTCGTGCTCCATGTTGTCGACGGCGTACCCGCGACGCTTGGTCTCCCGGATTTCCTCGAGGATCTCCGCGGGTTCGCACAGGGTATTCGCGGTGAATCGGTGGAGATCCGTGCCGACGTGGGCAAGCGCCTCGGCCTCGTCCATGGTCGAGAGAAGGGCCTTGCCGATCGAGGTACAATAAAGCGGGGCCTTCTCGCCCATGACCGAGCGGATGTAGTATGAGTTCGCGTTGTTGCGCGAGGAGGTATTGTACACGTACAGCACGTGGGTCCCGTGGAGGACGCCGAAGTACGCGAGCAGGTTCAGCTCGTCGGAAAGTTGCTGGAGGTTCGTCATTACGGCGGACTGGAATTTGAGGCCGCTGGTGACGACGTAGGAAAATTCGAGGACCTTGAAGCTCAGGCGGTATTTCTCGGTTTTCGGGTTTTTCTCCACGTAGCCGATTTCGGCGAGGGATGAGATAAGGTTGTACACGTTGCTTTTGGTAAGCTTAAGCTCGGTGGCGATTTCGGTAATTCCCCGCTCGGGATTCGCGGCGGTGAACGCTTCCAAAACCTTCATGCATTTCGCGAGGGACTTGATCTTGACATCCTTATTTTCCATGATGATATTATGTTCTCCAATACGATACATTGTCAATATATATACGCAGGCGTGAAAAATAGGCCGGGCGCCCGCAAGAAAAAAACCACACATAGGTGCCAAAAACACCGGAGGTAATGATACCATGATATTGGACAAACTCTCTAATTTCGCGACCTACGAAAACCTGCACCCGCACTTTGCCGACGTACGTTCCGCCCTGAACCGACTCGCCGGGTTTCCCGTCGGCAGGTCGGACCTCAACGACAAGGGAGCCTTCGTCCTGGTCAGCGAGTACCAAACGCGGCCCGAGGCAGAGGGCTTCATCGAATGCCACGAGAAATTCATCGACATCCAGCTCCTCCTCTCGGGAAGGGAACGGGTGGGAATCGCGGGCGCCGACGAATGCTCGGTATCCCAGGCCTACGACGGCGAGAAGGACTTCATGAAGCTCGCGGGAAAGGTGGAATGGTTTGAACTGGTACCCGGCAGGTTCGCCGTCTTCTTCCCGCAGGACGGCCACATGCCCAACGTAACCGCGGGGGACGCCCCCGTCGCGGTGAAGAAAGTCGTGTTCAAGATCCCGGTCAGGGTTTGAAGATAGCGCAAAGGCTTAAGGAGGAATGATAATGGAAACGAAAGGCAGATTAATCGGGGATTATCCGGTCATCGGCATCAGGCCGACCATCGACGGCAGGCGCGGGCCCCTGAGGGTCCGCGAGTCCCTCGAGGACCAGACCATGAATATGGCGAAAGCCGCGGCGGACCTTTTCGCGAAAAACGTCCGTTACTCCAACGGCGAGCCGGTCAAGGTGATCATCGCCGACACCACGATCGGGCGCGTGAGCGAGGCGGCGGCCTGCGCCGACAAATTCCGCAAGGCCGGCGTGGATATCACCCTGACGGTCACGCCTTGCTGGTGCTACGGCTCGGAGACCATGGACATGGACCCCCAGACCATCAAGGGGGTCTGGGGCGTCAACGGGACCGAGAGGCCCGGCGCGGTCTACCTCGCGGCCGTCCTGGCCGGCCACGCCCAGAAGGGGCTCCCCGCCTTCGGCATTTACGGGAAAGACGTGCAGAGCGCCGACTCGAACGGCCTGACCCCGGACGTCGAGGAAAAGCTGCTCCGCTTCGCCCGGTCCGCCGTGGCGGTCGCCTCGATGCGCGGCAAGTCCTATCTTCAGATCGGCTCGATCTGCATGGGCATCGCGGGCTCGATCATCGATCCCGGCTTCTTCGAAAGCTATCTCGGCATGCGCGTCGAGTCCGTCGACGAGGTCGAGATCATCCGCCGCATGACCGAGGGCATATACGACGAGAAGGAATACGCCAAGGCCCTCGCCTGGACCAAGGAAAAATGCGCCATCGGCTTCGACAAGAACCCCCCGGAAATGCAGAAGACGAAGGACAAGAAGGAAGAGGAACTCGAGTTCGTCGTGAAGATGATGTGCATCGTCAAGGACCTCTTCAACGGAAACCCCAACCTGCCCAAGGGCCGGGAAGAGGAAAT
>QKCE01000137.1 GCA_003245785.1 Spirochaetales bacterium
GTATTCACCGTATACGCCGAAGGCGATTGGCCTACATTCTATTCCTCGCCAACGGGGCGAAATCTTACATTACTAAATCCTCGCGAAGCGATCCTATTTTTATTTCCTGGCCGAAGGACACAATATCCTCGCGAAGCGATCCTATTTCTTTTTCCTGGCCGAAGGACATAGTATCCTCGCGAAGCGATCTTTAGTCTTCGCCGCGCCGAAGGCGTCGCTCTAACATTACTTCGCTTTTCCTTGTAAAATCTTTCGTGAATCCCTTCCAGGAAGTTTAAACGTTTATTTGTCCTTAACTCCTCATGGGACAAGAAGTTGATATTTCACGATAAATAATATCTTGATCAATATAAAATTCTTATCAAGTCTAAATACGGCAGGGCATAACAGAATCAAAATGGTATGGTAATGAAAACATGAAGTGCTTAAGGAGAAAATCGTATGGGTCAACTTAAGGATCAAATGATCAAGTATATGGTCGTCAGGGGTTACTCGCCGAAAACCATAACGTTATATACGTCCTGCGTAGGTGTGTTTGCCCGACACTTTCAAAAAAGCCCGCTTCAGATAGCGACCGACGAGATCGAGTCGTTTTTTCTCCACTTACGGCAAATCGGGAGGCAGAAAGCGACGGTTCGAATTTATTTCGAGGCAATACGTTTCTTTTACAGGATGCACGGGCTTATCGATCGGGTTCCCGCGATCAGATTCCCCAAGGAGAGAGACCGATTACCCATAATACTAAGCCCGGAGGAGGTGGGTAAACTTCTGTCTTCCTGCGCCAGCTTAAAGTACAAGACGCTCTTCACGGTGATCTATTCGGCTGGATTGCGTATTTCCGAAGCTCTCAACCTGAAGGAAGAAGATGTGGATTTTCGGCGAAAGACTATTTTCGTAAGAGCGGGTAAGAACGGTAAAGACCGATACACCGTTTTGGCGGACGGGGCAGCGGACCTCTTGCATCGATATCTGGAAGTGTATCGGTCTGGCGAACGGATTTTTTTCGCCACCGACCTTTGTACCCCCATTTCGCAAGATACCGTACGTCGCCGCTTCAAGGAGCTCCTTTCGATGACAGGGTTGAGTCACGCCATCAGGGTACATACCCTGAGGCATTGCTTCGCGACCCATTTGATCGAGAACGGCACCGGGCTTTTCCATGTCATGCAGTTGCTCGGCCACGCAAATATCCAAACTACGATGGTCTATCTCCATACAAGGTCGTTTGAATCATTGGGCATCGTTTCGCCCTTGGACAGGATGAGACGCGTTGCTACTAGCGATTCCCGGCAAAGAAGCGGGGATTTAGAATTGATTTCGGCATAAATACCCGATTCGCGGCGAAATTTGCCGTTTTAACAGGCAAGGTCTTTCTGCGAAAGGGTGCCCGAGAGGATGATTCGGATCGTTCTCCATGCCGCCGCAACAGGCTCTGGTATACGATATGTTTTTTGGTATGCGATGCTTTCGTAAGATTTTATCATGAAAATTTGAGTTTTTCGTCCCTTTTCGAGCGATTTGATAATTCGTTTGCCGTTGGCGAAGATGTTTTCGGGGGAAGAAGACGGGATTTTATAAGAGGTCCATGGGACTTCTTACCCCGGCAGGGCCGCGGTTGAGTACATGCGTGTAAACCATGGTCGTTTTGAGATCCGCATGGCCCAGGAGTTCCTGGACGGTCCTGATATCGTAACCGTTTTCCAGGAGATGCGTCGCGAATGAATGGCGGAACGTGTGACATGAAGCCCGTTTGTCGATGCGGGCGCGCGTGATCGCCTCGTTGACGGCGCGCTGGACGATCGAGGGATCCACGTGGTGGCGCCCCTGCTCCCCGGTTACCGGGTTTCGCCAGCGTCGTTCCTGGGGGAACACCCATTGCCACAGCCATGCCCGCCCGGCATTGGGGTATTTTTTTGCCAGGGAATCGGGGATGAACGCGGCTCCCCAGCCTTCGGCGAGGTCTTTGGAATGGAGAAACCGGACGTCCTCGAGATGGCGCGACAACGGATCCGTCAGGGCCGAAGGGAGCATCGTCCTGCGGTCCTTCGCGCCCTTTCCGTTCCTGACGACGATCTCCATCCGCTCGAAATCGACGTCCTGTACCCGAAGGGATATGCACTCGTCGACCCTCATGCCCGTTCCGTACATCAACCTTGCGGCAAGAAGGCAATACCCGGATAGATTATCGAAAACCCGCCGGATTTCTTCACGGGAGAGGACCACCGGGAGCCGTACCGGCTTCTTGGCGCGAACCACGTCGCCGAGTTCGGTGACAGGCCGCGCGAGTATTTGCTTCATATAAAAGAGGATTGCCGCGAGCGCCTGGTTTTGGGTGGACGCGGCGACCTTGTCCACTACCGCGAGGCCGGTCAAAAACGCGTTGATTTCAGCCTCTCCCGCCCGGGAAATGTCGCGACCCGGAAAAAAGGCCTGAAACCGCCCCATCCATTTGAGGTACGCCTCTATAGTCCGGTCGCTGTAATGCCTGCTTTTCAACGCCGCGAAATACTCTTCCGCCAAAGGAAACCGGGGGATCTTCCTGGCCCGCGCCCCGACGTCGCCCGAGACGACGATTACGCCTGACCCGCCCGGCGGCCTGACAGGCGGCACCGGGTCCTTTCGAACCGGAGCGGGAAGCATTTGCCCCGATCTGGACGGACCGGAAACGGGGCCCCCTGGATGCGCGGGCGTAACTCCCGAGGATAACGATTCCCGCTCTCCCGGAAGCCGGTCGAGGCTTTCGCTGGTCGACCGTGGACGGTCAAGCGGCGAGGAAGGTACCGGAGCGATTTTGGCGGCGCAACGCAAGGCGGTATTCGGGGAAGAAGGTACGGGGCGTAAATCCGTTCCTACCCGGGTAACCTTCGGGGAGGCCGATTCTGCGTCGATACGGCCTTTCGGCTTTAGGAGGCGCGCGGCTCCGTCGGGAGGCGGCTCTTCGGGATCGCAGTTGAACAGGCCAGTCGAGAACAGGGCGTCGAGGAGAAGGTGGGCACGACGGGGCGTATCCGGAACAGTCCAATACTTCCGGTCCGGGTTCCATCGGATCCCGGGAACCGTTTGTATGGCGCCGAAAATTTCAACGCTATACCGAAAGGTTATTCGTAAAGAGGGATATTTCGCGGATCGTTCCCCGGGAGCGGGACGATCCTTGAGATTGCCGGTGATACGGACGATTACCATGACGATACCTCCGGTGGGTTATCGCGGCGAAACGGAAGGAATGCCCCGTTTTTGGCCAACCCCTGGAAAAACAGGCCCGGTAAAGGCGGGAACAAGGCTTCTTACGCGAAACTATCGCGCGGACGGGGCAGGCACGGATTCGACCGTTCGAAACGCGAGAAGCTTCTCCCGTTCTTGACACGGGGCGGGGAGGGGCGGAAAATCGGAGCATAAGGAGTTTGGCATGATATCATTCCATGAGCGGTTCCCGGGAATAACCGTGGCGACCGTAAGCAACCGTTACGCGACCGCGGAGGCGTCCCTCTATGGGGCCCACGTGCTTTCATACCGTCCGGAAGGGGGAGACGACCTCCTTTTCATGAGTTCCGCCAGCGCCTTCGAGCCCGGCAAGCCCATTCGCGGGGGAATTCCGCTTTGCTTTCCCTGGTTCGGCCCGCGATTCGACGATCCGTCCATGCCCCAGCACGGATTCGCCAGAACCTCGCAATGGAAGGTTGTTTCCTGCGAGGATAGCCCGGAAGGCTCAACCCTCGTGCTCGGGCTTTCCGACGATCACGAAACCCGCAGGATGTGGCCCCATTCCTTCGCGGCGGCCCTCTCCATCGGCGTAGGGACGAGCCTAACCGTGTCGTTCTCGGTGACGAATACCGGCGACGGGGCCTTCACGTTCACCGACGCGCTCCATACGTACCTCAATATCCCGGACATCGGCTCGGCGCGGGTGCTGGGACTCGAAGGGGCGGATTATTTCGACAGGGTCGGCGCGGGCGCGCCGGCGGCGAGCGGGGATCCCTGGCCCCGAAAGAGGCAAGACGGGGAACTGTCCTTTACGGGGGAAACGGACCGAGTGTACCTTACCGACGCAGACAGGACCCTCTCCGACCGGAAGGCAGGGCTCAAGACGATTATCAAAAGCGACGGCTTCCCGGACTGCGTCGCCTGGAATCCCGGGGAAACGAAGGGCCGGAATATCGCCGATCTCGGCGAGGGCGAATGGCGGCGATTCGCGTGCGTGGAAACCGGCGCCGTTTTCGGCCACGCGATAACGGTCGAGCCGGGGGCGACCGCGTACCAGGCAATGACGATCGGGAAGGGACGGTAAGCCATGAATATACTCGAGGCGATCGACGCGCGAAAATCCCGCAGGGTGTTCCTCCCCGACCCGATACCCGCGGATATCTCGGAACGGCTGATGGAGCTGATGGCGGATTACAACCGGGAGGAGGGCCTTTCCCTCCGGTTCATCGAGGACGGCGGGGCCGCCTTCGAGGGCCTTTCCCGGAGCTACGGGATGTTTTCCGGGGTCAGGACGCTGATGGTTCTCGCGGGCAAAACCGACGACCCGAACCGGCGGGAGAAGGTCGGGTACTTCGGCGAACGGCTCGTCCTCGAGGCGACGGCCTGGGGACTCGGGACCTGCTGGGTCGCGGGATCCTTCGACAGGAACCATCCGGCCCTTGGGGTACCCGAAGGGGACGAGCTGGAATGCGTGATTCCCGTCGGCTTCGTGCCGGAAGGGAAGGCCGTTCGGGAACGGATTATCCACCGGCTGACCCACGGCTTCGGCAAGGGCGGAAATGACGCGGACGGGACCCTCAAGGCCTTTGTCGAGGCGGACTCGCCCCTTCCCGACGCGGCGCGCGCCGGGATAGAGGCGGCCCTGAAGGCCCCCTCGGCCAAGAACGGAAAGCCCCTGCGGTTTTCCTGGCGGGACGGAACGCTGACCGCGGCCATACCGGACACCTACTGGATGCAGTGGGTCGACCTGGGCATCGCGAAGCTCCACTTCGAGCTCGCCGCCGGGGGACGCTTCCCCTGGGGTAACGGCGCGGCTTGGGTACCGGGGGATGCGGGCCGGTGAAGTGCATGGTTCTCTCGGACCTGCACGGGTCCCTGCCCGCCTTCGAGCGGGCCGCGGGAGCATTCCGGCGAGAGTGGTTCGATTGGCTGATCCTGGCCGGCGACTATCTCAACCCCGGCCCGAGAAACGGGATCCCCGAGGGTTATGACCCGATGGGACTCGCGGCGGCCCTCAACGGCTTCGCCGACCGGATAATCGCGGTCCGCGGCAATTGCGACGGCGAGGTGGACCAGATGCTCCTGAAATTTCCCTGCCTCGCGGATTACGCGACGATGTTCGTCGGGGGGAGGAGAATACTCGTGACCCACGGGCACCTCTGGGGCGGGGTCGGGGGAATGACTGGAGAGACGGAACGCGCGCCCGGGACGGCCATGCCCCCGCTCAGGCCGGGGGACGTTCTCGTGACCGGGCATACCCACGTCGCGTCGCTCTCGGTAAGCGGCGGGATCGCGAAGGTGAACCCCGGCTCGCCCACTTTCCCGAAGGGGGGAACCGGGGCGGGCTATGCCGTCCTCGGGGACGACGGGATCGAGCTAGCCGACTTCGACAGGGGAAGGCGGGATTTCCTCGCGTTCTGACGGAGCCGGTACCCGAAACGGAAAGGACGCGGCCCTCGGACGCGCGGAAACGCGGCGAGAGGCGGCGCGTTGTCGCAACATTGGCGAACGGCCTCCCTCATACCGCGGCGATGAACGCCGCGGCGGGCGGTTACCCGACGCCGCCGCGGCAGGCATGCTACCGGATACCGCGCACAAACGGAGCGAACCGATTCATTGCCCTGCCTGCACAGGGCGGTTAATTTATCGCATTCAATAAATTAAAGGAGTTATACGCGTATGAAAAAGGCAATCGTGACGGAGAACGCGCCGGGGGCGATCGGCCCGTATTCCCAGGGAACGCAGGCGGGCGGTTTGGTTTTCGTGTCCGGCCAGCTGCCGATCGACCCGAAAACCGGCGCCTTCGCCGGCGACACGATCGAGGCCCAAACCGAGATGTCGCTGCGGAACGTGAAGGCCATCCTCAGCGAAACCGGTTTGGACATGAAGGACGTGGTGAAAGTCACCGTCTTCCTGAAGGACATGAACAATTTCGCGGGAATGAACGGGGTATACGCATCGTTTTTCGAGGCGCCCTTCCCGGCCCGGGCGGCCATTGAGGTCGCGCGCCTGCCCAGGGACGCGATGGTCGAGATCGAGGCCATAGCGAGCAAGGCGTAACGCGGCGGGCGGCATGAAATACGATTTCGACGAGATCGTGGAGAGGCGGGGAACCGGCTCGATCAAATGGGACTTCGGCGAGCGCCTGGTAAAGACGGGCGTCGCGGAACGGTTCGACGAAAACACCCTTCCCCTCTTCACGGCGGACATGGATATCGCGGTACCCCCGGCGGTCGTGGAAGCGATGCACCGGACCGCGGACACCCGCATTTACGGGTACACGTCCCTCCCCAAAGCCTATTACGACGCGATAATCGGGTGGTTCAGGCGGCGGCACGGATGGGAGATCCTGCCGGAGGAAATCGTCTACAGCCCGGGCACCGTGCACGCCCTGGGCGTGGCGATCCGCGCGCTGACCGAGCCGGGGAACGGGGTAATAATCCAGCGGCCGGTTTACGCGCCCTTTACCAGGCAAATCGAGGGGAACGGGCGCGTGGTGGCGAACAACCAACTGCTACGCGACGCCGCGGGACGGTACGCGCCAAACCTCGCGGAATTCGAGGAGCTCGCTAAAAGGCCCGAAAACACCCTGTTCATCCTCTGCAACCCCCACAACCCCACGGGACTCGTCTTCGGCGACGAAGACCTGAGGAAGATGGCCGCGATCTGCAGGGCGAACGGAGTCGCGATCGTCGCGGACGAGATCCACGGCGACCTGATCCGCCGCGGGAGCAGGTTTACGCCCGTCGCCAAGCTGGCGGAAACGGACGGCCATATCGTCACCTGCACGGCGATAAACAAGACCTTCAACACCGCGGGCCTCCACGCCTCGGCGATCGTGATCCCCGACGCGGGTATCCGGGCAAAATTCACGGGCGAGATGGGCATGCAAATGCCGTCGCCCTTCACCTTCAACGCCGTCATCGCCGCCTACGACGAATGCGAGGACTGGCTCGAGGAGATAAAGGATTACTTCGACGGCACGGTCGACTGGGCAATGGGCTTCTTGCGGGAACGCCTCCCCAAGGTCAGGTGCGCGCGGCCCGAGGGAACCTACGTGCTCTGGATGGACTTCACCGGATACGGGATTTCAGCGGGGGAAATCCGGAAGCGGATTTACTCGGACGCCAACGTTATCCTGGAAGGCGGCTCGAAATTCGACCCGGACCGCGGGGCGGGGTTCGAGCGGATTTGCCTTTCCTCGCCAAGGCCGATGATAAGGGAAGCCTTTGAGCGGATCGCGAAGGCCTTTGCCGATTTGAATTGACCGTTTTGCCTGATAGAATTGAGGCCCCCGAAGGTAACCGCTTCGGGGGCGTTTTTTTCCCCCGTCAGCCGAAGCCTTCGCCCCGGATGAATCCCGCTCGACGCCGCCGCGTCCTCCCCGCCCGCGCCCGTCGCGGCCCTGGCTGCGTCGGCCTTATTTCCCTTACGTTCGGAAGTAGGAAACCGCGTCCTCGAGGATGCGGATGCCGTCCTGGTTCTGGCCGCTCAAGGAGGCGAGGGATACCATGGAGGAGGAGATTTCCGTGGCGCCGGCGGAGACCTCCCCGACGTTCTGGAGGTAGGCGTCCATCATTTCCGAGACGTGGCGGAGGGCGGCATAGACGGCCTCGATGCGGGCGGACATGTCGCCGCCGGACTCGGTGACCTTGGAGGTGAGGTCGTTGAGGGCGACGAGGGCCTCGGTGATCTGGTTGCTGCCCGCGGTCATTTCCTGGAGGCCCGAGAGGGTTTCGCCCATGCCGAGGGAGACGTCGCCGATGCCGCCGATGACCTCGGCCAGGATCGCGCTGGTTTCGCCGGTTTGGCTGCGGGCGCCCTGGATCTTGCCGGTGATGTTCCGGAGGGAGGCCGAGATGTTTTTCGCGTTGGCGGCGGCGGTCTCGGCGAGGGCGCGGATTTCGTCGGCCACGACGGAGAAGCCCCGGCCGGCGTCGCCCGCGTGGGCCGCCTCGATCGCGGCGTTCATGGCGAGGAGGTTGGTCTTCGCGGCGACGTCGTTGATGATCTTGATGAGGCCGTGGATGGTGTCCGTGTCCTTGGCGATGTCCTCGATGGCGCCCACGGTCTGGCCCATGCTTTCCTCGCCGGCCCGCGCCCGGGCGCTGAGGCGGTCGGTGACGTCCTTCTTAGAGGTGGTCATGCGCTCGATGCTGGCGATGTTGGCGAGAAGCTCGTTGATGGCCGAGGAGCTGTCGCTGACCGAGGCGCCCTGCCGGTCGATGAGGGAGACGACGCTGGAGACGTTGCCCCGGAGGCCGTCGATGTTCCGGTCCGACTCGCCGAGCTCGGCGGAAACCTTCCCTATGCCGGCCTTCATGTTTTCCATGCTCGCGGCCATTTCGTTGACCGTGGCGGATATTTCCGTGCTGTGGGCGACGAGTTCGGTGGAGACGTTCCGGCTCCGGTCCGTGGCGTCCTTGATCTGGCCGACCGTGCCGCCGAGCCGGTCCGCCATGGCGACGCAGCTTTTTGCGATGAGCGCGAACTCGTCGTTCCCCCGCACCTTGAGGGAAACGGCGAGGTTTCCCGTCTCGAGCTCGCTCATTGCGGCGCGGATGGCCTCGGCCGAGCGGGCGATGGCGAGGCTGACGAGGAAGACGATGAGGGTGATCGCCCCCAGGATGACGATGCCCGCGGCGACGAAGGTGAAGGCGGTGAATTTCAGGATGCCGTGGAATTCGTCGTCGTAGCCCGAGATCGCGATGATCCACCCGAGGGAGGGATTTTTCCGGTACATCTGGAATTTGAGGCGCGGCGCCTTTTCCCCGGGGTTTTGCCAGCGGTAGGTCATGTAACCCTCGCCGGCAGGGTTGTCTATCATTTGGGCGAAAATGTGGTTTCCGTCGGCGTCGGTGAGTCCCCGGGTGAAGCGCCCCTCCTCGAAGGGATGGACGAGGAACTTGCCGAAGGAATCGATGACGTAAGGATAGCCCGACTTGCCGATCCTGATTGAGAGGAGGGCGTCGCGGAGGTCCTTCGGGTCGAGCATGGCGGAGAACTCCGACTTGTAGGACGAGGCCCACACCATGAGGTCCCAGGGCTCGAAGTAGGCGAGATAGCCGGCCTTTTCCCGGGCTTCCGACTCGCCCGCGTTTTTCCACTCGTACTCCAGGTACCCGTTTTTCATCTCCATGGCGCGCTGCATGAAGTCGTAGCCGCTCGCGTCGGCGCCCTCGGTCTTCGGGTGCATGACGAGTATTCCCTCGGTACTGACCCCGGCGAGGTAGCCCGTTTCGCCGACCTTACCGAACGAGGGATCGAGGAGAATCGCCCGGGCGGCGTTCCAGGCCTGGCGGTCGGTCATCTCCCCGGCGAGGGCCTTGTCGTGGAAGGACTGGCAGATCGCGAGGCCCTTTTCCGCCTGGGCCCGGAGGGCCGAGCGGATCGAGCTGTCGCTGGCGGCCTCGACGACGCTGTAGGCCGCGTTGAGGGTGCTTTCAAGATTCGAGGAGATGATACCGTTGATCGCGTCGCCGACAAGGCGATTGAGGACGATTCCGGCGCCGCCAAGGACGAGGATGGAAGTCCCGGCGAGGCTGAGCATTAAGCGCTGTCCGATTTTCATAAGAACCTGCCCCCGAAGGATATCGAATCAACCTAAAGCGTAATTCGGCGGGAATAAGCCGTCAATGGCGGCACGGCCCCGCGGTTCGCTCACATTACCTTCACGTAGCAATGCCTCGTGCGGGGCCCGTCGAATTCGCAAAACCAGATGCCCTGCCAGGTGCCGAGGGCGAGGCGCCCCCCCGAGACGATGACGGAGACCGAAGAGCCGACGCAGGAAGCCTTGAGGTGGGCGGCGGAGTTTCCCTCGGCGTGGCGGAATTCCGGCCGGTCCGGGAAGGCTCGGTCGAGGCCCAGGAGCATGTCCCGGACGACGTCGGGGTCGGCGTTTTCGTTGATGGTGAGCCCCGCGGTGGTATGGGGGCAAAAGACGAGGCAGATGCCGTCGGTGACGCCGGACTCGGCGACTATGCGCTCGACCCGGCCCGTGACGTTGGTGAATCCCTGACGGTCGGTCGAGAGGGTGAATTCCTGGGGCATGGGCAGACTCCTTGCGCGGCGGAAAGTTGATTTTCCGCTCGCATTATACCACGACGCCGTAAAGCCATGGGCGCGGCCGCGACGATTACGCGCTTTCGCGGGGGAACGGATCGGCGGCCCGCCCGTTCCCCGCCGCAGGCCTGCCTATACGGAGAACTTGCCGATCACCTCGTCCATCTCCCGGATATTACCGTTCGTCGCCTCGGCGAGGCGGCTGACGCCCTGGGAGGCGTTGTTGATCTGGGACGCGCCGGCGCCCATTTCGTCCATGCTGTTCTGGATTATCGTCGTGATCTCGGTCAGTTCACCCACCGACGCGGTGACCTTTTCGGATTCGGCGGAAATGTTCGCGGTTTGCTCGTTTACGTCGTTCCCGGATTCCTTCATTTCCCTGAGGGCGTCGAGAATCGTCTTTGAGCCCTCTCCCTGCTCGATCATGGCCATTTCGACTTCCTTGACCAATTGGCCGATATTCGAAATTTCCTCGAGGATCGAATTGAAGGTAACGCCGGCGTCCAGGGAAGCCTCGGACACCTGCGTAATCGTTTGCTGGATCCTGGACAGTTGTTCCTTGATGGTCCTCGACTGGTCAGTTGAGGTTTCCGACAATTTGCGGATCTCGTCGGCGACGACCGCGAAGCCCCGGCCCGCGTCGCCGGCGTGGGCCGCCTCGATGGCCGCGTTCATGGCCAAGAGGTTCGTTTGGGACGCGATGCCCGCGATTACGCCGTTGGCCTCCATGAGCAGGTCCGATTGGGCCGTGATTTCCTTGACGCGGCTTTCCACCGCTTCCTGGCGGGTCTTGCCGTGGTTCGCGGAATCGAGAAGGCTGGTAAAGCGCTGGGACATCTTGATGATCGACTGGCTTACGTTCTCGACGTTGCTGACCATTTCCTCGACCGCGGAGGAAGCGTGAACGCTATGGGAAATCTGGAGCTCGGACATCGCCCGGAGCCCCTCGATTCCCCTGACGATTCCCCGGATCGCCCCGGACACGCTTTCGGTGCTCACGGTTTGCTTCCGGGACTGGTTCCTTACGCTCTCTATATTCGCCAGAATCTCGGTGATGGCGCTCGCCGATTCATGGGAACTTACGACCATCTCGCGGCCGATGGTATCCAGGGACGACTGCGAGGCTTTCAGGGTCTTTATGATGTTTTGGAGGTTGTCCACGAAGGAGTTGAAGCCCTCGACCAGGGTACCGATCTCGTCGGTCCGCTTCTTGAAAACGATCCGCTTCGTCAGGTCCGCCTCGCCCTCCGCTATCGCGCTGATGCCGGAAGAAACGACCTTGATGGGGTCGGCCAGGGTTTTGCCGAGGAAAAACGCGAAGACCGCGCCGAAAAGGACGCCCGCCAGCTCAAGAACGAACGTAAAGACCGCTATCCTGCGCACCGGCGCCATGACGACTTCCTCGGGGATATTGACGCCGATGTCCCACTTTACGTTCACGTCGGTCTTAACCGGCGAATAGGCGAGGTATTTCGTAACGCCGTTAAAGGTATAGGAACCTATTCCCCGCTCGCCGTTTATCATCTTGACCGTCAGCGCGGCCAGCTCCTTGAATGCCGGGTTGGTTTTCGCCTCTTCGATCGAGTTGGACCCGGACCGGACCACGTTCATGTCGGTATGGGCGATCGGGGTGCCGGTTTGGGAAATTATGAACGAGGAGGCGCCTTCCCCGTTGTCGACCTGGTTCAGGTATTCGCTCAAGAACTCCGCGTTTTTCTGGGCGATAAGGCCGCAGACGATCTTGCCGTCCCTTTCGACGGGCACGCCCACGGTCGTCACGAACATGCCTTCCTCGCCTTGCGCCTCGCTATAAACCGGGTCGGAGACGATTCGGTACCCCTGATGGATTATGGTCTGAAAGTCTTCCTTGTCGGCCAGGGGAATGGCCAAGCCGTTTTGAAGGTGCAAAACCCCGTCCATGTCGTAGACGGCCATCGAATTGTATCCCAACCGGTTGGCCGCCGCCTCGAGCTCCGCGCCCATTCGGTCCGAATAGTCAAAGTCAATGTACGGAATCAACGAGTCCAAGAGGGCGGTCTCTTTTTCGACCATGCGGGCATAGCCCTCGGAAAGATGGTCCGCGCTGCCCTGCAGGGTAATGAAGACCTGGTTCTTCAAGGCCTTCGTGGATTCCAAATAAAAAACGGTCAGCAAGGAGAAGCTCAAGACAAAGGCAAATACCGTAAACGAAAGAATCTGCCGCCCTTTTACGCCTAATTTTATACCCATTCAAACCTCGAAATTATTATAATTCAGGGGGAACTCATCGGCATTCCGGTTATTACCCCCGCGCGTGCGATTTATTTTGACCCAATATAAAACTGTAAGCCCTCTCCCACGGGAAGTCAATGACCGGAAAGTCAGCGGGGGTAGATATCCGTAAGCCCCGAAGCCTTGCGCCTGGGGCGCCTTCAGCCCGGCAGACGCCCCCTTGCCGCCGCTGCGGCCTCCGCGCCCGCGCCCGCCCCTGCCCGTACTGCGTCGATCTTTTTTTCCTCACGAATTTTCGATTTCTTATGGGTTTACTAAGATTTTGTATTGATATTTTTTTACCGATTCGTTATATCAGTGGTATGCCGGCCTGCGGATGAGGTTTTCGGTCGCCCCGTGGGCGGCGCGGATTCTGACCCCAAGGGACGGGATACGACACCGCACGCCTCACGCACCGGATTTCCCCGCCCGACGAGTCGACGCGCGTTCCGTACCCCATCCCCTTTCCGCCCGCCCGGCCAAAAACCGCACCGGAACGAGAGGAGAAACGGGAACATGGAACACCGCGCAGTCGGCGTAATCGCCGTCATCATCAAAAACAGGACAACCTCCGCCGCCCTGGTCAACGAGGCGCTCACCGCCTACGGGGACATCGTCATCGGCCGCATGGGCATCCCCTACCACGAGCGGGACCTCAACATCGTCACCCTCATCGTGGACGCGACCACCGACGAGATCGGCGCGCTGACCGGAAAGCTCGGGCAAATCCAGGGGGTCACCGTGAAGTCGACCCTGGCGAAGGTTTGAGGGGGAAGGCATGAACGACAGGATCAACGTTGAAGGCGAAGCGAAAACCCGGACCGTGGCCGAATGGGCGAAGACCTATATCAAGCGCGACGAGATTGACCGCTACCTCGAGGACGGCAAGGACTTCATTGACGAGGACGCGATAGAGGCGCACCTGGAGGCGGGTAAGGCCGCGGGCCCGGAGCGGATTCGCGCCATAATAAAGAAGGCCTACGACATAAAGCTCATGAGCGCTTCCGACACGGCGGCCCTTTTGCAGGTGACCGACCCCACGCTGAAGGAAGAGGTGTTCAAGGCCGCCCGGGAGATAAAGACCAAGGTTTACGACAACCGCGTGGTGACCTTCGCGCCCCTCTACTGCGGCAGCAAGTGCGTGAACAGGTGCAAGTACTGCGGATTCTCCTGCGACAACCAGACCGTGGAGCGCCGGGTGCTCACGGTGGACGAGATCGAGGCGGAAGCCCGGATACTCGCGGGCAAGCTCGGGCACAAGCGGCTCGTCATGGTCTACGGCGAGCACCCGGACACCGACGCGGACTACATCGCCGAGAGCATGAGGCGCGTGTACGCGATCAGGGAAAAGGTGCGGAACGGGCTCGGGGAAATCCGCCGGGTGAACGTGAACGCCGCGCCCATGCGGATCGACGATCTCAAGAAACTCCACGAGGCCGGGATCGGCACCTACCAGGTATTCCAGGAAACCTACCACAAGGAAACCTACCGCGACGCGCACCCCGAGGGCACCCTGAAGGGCGACTACCGCTGGCGGCTCTACGCCCTCCACCGCGCCATGGACGCCGGGATCGACGACGTGGCGGTCGGCGCGCTCTTCGGCCTCGCGGACTGGAAGTTCGAGGTGATGGGCCTCGTGGCCCACGCCCGCGACCTGGAAAGGCGCTACGGCCTCGGCCCCCACACGGTCTCGGTGCCGCGGCTCGAGGACGCCGCGGGGACGGACTTTTCCTGGGTCAAGCACCGGGTAAGCGACGACGACTTCCGATACCTCATCGCGGTCATCCGCCTCGCCATTCCCTCGGCGGGACTCATCGTGACCAACCGGGAAAAGCCCGAGATGATCCGCTCGGTCATCAAGATGTGCACCCAGCGCGACGCCGCCACCCGAATCGGCATCGGCGCATACGCCGAGGGCTACGCCGACGAGACCGGCAAGGCGAGCCAGGCGGACGAAAAGCAGCAATTCCTCCTCGGCGACACCCGGGGCCTCGACGAGATAATCCGCGAGCTCGTCGACATGGGCCACATCGTCTCCTTCTGCACCGCGGGCTACCGCTGCGGCCGCACGGGCAAAAAAATCATGAACCTCCTGGAGACCGGCCGCGAGGGCTGCTTCTGCAAGCTCAACGCGGTGCTCACCTTCCAGGAATGGCTCGAGGACTTCGCGACGCCCGAAACCAAACGCCTCGGCGACGCGATCATCGACCGCGAAATGGGCGAAATCCGCGCCCGGGTCGGCTCGGACTACAACGAGGCGATCTGGGACCACCTCGTGAAGGCCCGGGAAAAAATCCTCGCGGGCGAGCGGGACCTCTTCTTCTGATATGGAAGATTCAGGACTGAAGGCCGATCCCGCTGGGGCGTCGGTCCGGGATGGCCGCGGGGCGACCCCGGAGGGCCTCGGCCCCGCGTACCCGGGAGCGGGCATGGCCCGGACGGGCGCGGAACCGCCGGGGGAAATACTCGCCGCGCCGGTGCACGGTTCCTCGACCGGCGCCCCCGAACCCGGGGCTCTGCCGGAACGGGGCGCCTCGCGGGGCGCGTACCGTACCGAGCGGGACCTTCTCGGCGAAATGAAAATACCCGCGGGAGACCTCAGGGGCATCCACACCCACCGGGCGCTCGGGAATTTCCGCGTCGCGGGCCGGCCGACCCGCCCCGCGCTTATCCGGGCCTACGCCCTCGTCAAGAAAGCCTGCGCCCTCGCGAACGCCGAAACGGGCTGGCTCGACCCCGGCGTCGCCGAGGCCATCGCCAGGGCGGCGGACGAGGCGGTCGCGGCGATGGACGGGGAGGAAGGGGCCTCGCCCTTCGAGCCCGGGGACCTTATGCCCGAAGGCTCGCGGGGCGGGGCGGATACGACTCCCGCCGGCATCGCGGCCGCGGACTTTTGGCTCGACGCCCTGCAGGGGGGGGCCGGGACCTCGACGAACATGAACGTGAACGAGGTGCTGGCCTCCCGGGCGACGGGCCTGCTGTCGGAGGGCGCGCGCGCCGCGGGGTTTCCCGGCCCGGCCCGCGTCGACCCCCTCGCCCACGTCAACCTGCATCAGTCCACCAACGATACCTACCCCACGGCCCTCCGGGTCGCCCTCATCGCGAAGGCCCGCGGGGCGGCCGAGGCCGCGGCCCTCCTCCAGGGCGCCTTCCAGGCGAAGGAGAGGGAAACGGCCCGGGTCGTCACCGTCGGGAGGACCGAGCTCCAGGGCGCGGTGCCGATGACCCTTGGCGCGATTTTTTCCGCCATGGCCGAGGCGGCGGGGCGCGACCGCTGGAGGACCTTCAAGTGCGAGGAACGCCTCAGGGTGGTGAACCTGGGCGGGACCGCGGTCGGGACCGGGCTCACCGCGCCCCGGAAGTATATCTTCCGGGCGACGGAGATCCTTCGAGCCCTCACGGGGTATCCCCTCGCGCGGGCGGAAAACGCGGTGGACGCCACGGCCAACGCCGACGCCCTCGCGGAGGTCGCCGGCATCGTCGCCGCCCAGGCGGCGAACCTCTCCAAGGCCGCCCGGGACCTCCGGCAGCTCGCGGCCTTCGGCGACATCGAGCTCCCCGCGGTCCAGGCGGGCTCGTCGATCATGCCCGGGAAGGTGAATCCCGTGATACTCGAGGCGACGATCCAGGCGGGCATGAGGGCACGCTCGGAATGCGCCCTCGCCGCGGAGGCCGTCGGGGAGGGAACGCTCCAGATCAACGAATTCCTGCCGCTCGTCGCGGACTCCCTCCTCGACGCCCTCGATCTCGTGACGAACGCGTCGCGGATGCTCGCCCGTCACGTACGGGATATCAGGCCGAACGAAGAAGCCTGCGCGGCGGCCGTCGACCGCAACCCCATCGCGGCGACCGCCTTCCTGCCCCTCTTTGGTTACGAAGGCGTCGGGGGCCTGGTGAAGGAATGGGAAGCGGCCCGAGCCGGTAACGGCGGCGGCGCGGAAAATTTTCGGGAATGGCTTTCGCGCAAACTCGGCGCGGAACTCGTGGACCGGGTTCTCTCCCCCGCCGCGCTCTCGGCCCTGGGACACGGGGAAAAGCCAAAGGAAGGAAAATGAACGGTACGCCAAAGGCGCTTCGCCTGCATATAGGCATTTTCGGCCGCGCGAATTGCGGCAAGTCGAGCTTTCTGAACCTCGTGACGGGACAGGATTTCGCCATCGTATCGGACAGGGCGGGCACCACGACGGACGTGGTGCGGAAGAGCATGGAGCTCCTTCCCCTCGGGCCGGTAACCTTGCTCGACACCGCCGGGGTGGACGACGACTCGGAACTCGGCGGCCTCCGCACGGGAAAGACCCGGGAAGCCCTGGCGTCGGCCGACGTGGCGATCCTGGTCGTCGAGCCGAACCTGTGGACGGCCTTCGAGGAAGAACTCGCCGCGGCCTGCGCCGCCCAGAAAACCCCCGTCGTCGTCGTCGTGAACAAGACGGATCTCGCGACCCCGGACCCGGACTGGCTCTCGGGCCTCTCCCGCGTGACGGCCCACGTGATGACCGCCTCCTGCAAGCCGGGCGGCGCCGGGGCGCTTCACGACGCCCGCCGGGAAGCGAATCGCGAGGCGGGTCGCGAAGCTATCCTTTTGGAACTCAAGAGACTCCTGCTCGCGGCCTGCCCGGAAGGGTTTCTCGACCCGCCCGCGATCCTCGGGGACCTTTTGCCCTCCGGCGCGGGGCTTCCCCTCGCCGTCCTCATCGTGCCCATCGACCTTCAGGCGCCCAAGGGGAGGCTTATCCTTCCCCAGGTGCAGGCAATCCGGGACGCCCTGGATTCCGACGCGGCGGTCGCGGTCGTGAAGGAACGGGAATACCGGGCCTTCCTGGACCGGCTTTCCTCGCCTCCCGACCTGGTGGTGTGCGACTCGCAAATCGCCCTTAAAATGGTCGCGGACACCCCCGGGGGAATTCCCGCGACGACCTTCTCGATCCTCTTCTCGAGGTTCAAGGGCGACATAGTAGCCATGGCCGAGGGGGCAGCCGCCCTGGAGCGCCTCGGCCCGGGAAACCGGGTCCTCGTCGCCGAGGCCTGCACCCACCACGCCCTGGAAGACGACATCGGCCGGGTGAAGATTCCACGGTGGATCCGGCAATACACCGGCGCCGACGTGGAGATTACCCACGCCTGCGGGAAGGATTACCCCGAGGACCTCGCCGGCTATGACCTCGTGGTCCACTGCGGGGCCTGCTCCCTTACGAGGAGGGAAACCCTCTGGCGGATCGAGCGGGCCCGGGCGGCCGGCGTGCCGATTACCAACTACGGCATGGCGATCTCGGCCCTACAGGGCGTGATCGACCGGACCCTCTCGCCCTTCCCAGCCGCCCTCGAGGCCTACCGGGAACGGCTGGGCGCCGAGACCGCGGGCGCGAAACGTTCCTAAGGAGAAACGCATGAACGACGATATCGCCCACGCGGGAATCGGTTCCCGGACCCCGCAGGCAACGCCCGCGGTAACGACTCCCCGCGACGGAACCCCGGGGGAAACCCGGGACACCGGGGTCGCGCCGGATTACCGCGCGCGGACCGGCGCCG
>QKCE01000014.1 GCA_003245785.1 Spirochaetales bacterium
ATAAAGGAAGCCAAGAAATGGCTCCAGGTCGACGTCGTGGCCTCCTCGAAGGACACCGGCTATGACCGGATCCCCGAGGCGCGCAAGGTTTCCGGCGACTACGACTACGTCCACATCACCCTCAACAATACCATCGTCGGCACGGCCTGGAACGCCCTCCCGGACTGCGGGGACATTCCCCTGGTGGCCGACGCGTCCTCGAATATCCTCTCCGAGCCCCTCGACGTGTCGAAATTCGGCATTATCTACGCCGGGGCACAGAAGAATCTCGCCCCCGCGGGCGTGACCCTTGTGATCGTCCGGGACGACCTGATCCGGGACGACCTTCCCGCGGACGTGCCCACCATGCTCCGCTTCGACACCCACGCGAAGGAAGGCTCGATGTACAATACGCCGCCCTGCTGGTCCGTCTACATGATGGGACTCGTCCTCGAATGGGTCAAGGGTTTGGGCGGCGCCGAGGGCATCGGCAAGCTCAACAGGGAAAAGGCCGCGATCCTTTACGACTATCTCGATTCCGGCGGGTTCTACCGCGCCACGGCGCAGAAGGGCAGCCGCTCGATCATGAATATCCCCTTCCTGACCTCCGTGACGGATCCCGAGAAGGCGGAGGCGATAAACAAGAAATTCGTGGCCGAGGCCGAAGCCGCCGGCTTCGTGAACCTCGCGGGCCACCGCCTCGTAGGGGGGATGAGGGCTTCGATTTATAACGCCATGACGAAGGAAGGCGTCCAGGCGCTCGTCGACTTCATGAAAAAATTCGCCGCGGAGAACGCGTAAGGAGAAAGGGATGTACAAGATCCAGACGTTGAATAAAATCGCCAGCGAGGGACTCGCCCTCTTTCCCCGGGACAATTACGAGATCGCGAGCGAAATCCTCCATCCCGACGCTATCCTGGTGCGGTCCGCCGAGATGCACGACCTCGAACTGCCCGAAACCGTCAAGGCCGTGGCCCGGGCGGGCGCGGGGGTAAACAATATCCCCGTGCAGAAATACACCGACCGGGGCATAGTGGTGTTCAATACGCCGGGGGCAAACGCCAACGCGGTCAAGGAACTCGTGATCGCGGCGTTGCTCTTTTCGAGCCGACCGGTGCACCGGGCCGCCGAGTGGGCGAAGGGCCTCATCGGCAAGGGCGACGAGATTCCCGATCTCGCCGAGAAGGGCAAAAGCCAGTTCGTCGGACCCGAAATCCGGGGAAAGACCCTCGGGGTCATCGGACTGGGGGCGATCGGCGCCATGGTGGCGAACGACGCGGTCGGGCTGGGCATGAACGTCATCGGCTACGATCCCTTCATTTCCGTCGACGCCGCTTGGTCCCTCTCCCGGGCGGTCGTCAAGGCAGAAAGCCTCGACGCGCTCCTGGCCAAGTCCGACTTCATCACCATCCACGTGCCCCAGACAAACGATACGAAGGGCTTCCTCAACGCGGACAAGCTTCGCATCCTCAAGAAGGGCGCCAGGGTAATCAATTTCGCCCGCGGCGGACTCGTGAACAACGCCGACATGATCGCCGCCATCGTCGAGGGCAAGGTATCCTGCTTCGTGACGGACTTCGCCGACGAGGAGCTCCTCAAAACCCCCGGCGTGATCTGCCTCCCTCACCTCGGCGCCTCTACCCCGGAAGCCGAGGACAACTGCGCGTTCATGGCGGTCAACCAGATCAAGGACTTTCTCGAAAACGGAAATATCGTGAATTCGGTCAACTTTCCGAAGAGCAAGATCGACGAGCCTATTCCGGCCAACGGCGCCCGGCTCTGCATTTCCAACAAGAACGTTCCGAACATGATCGGCCAGATCACGAGCATTCTCGCCGGCGCGAAGCTCAATATCTCCTCCATGACCAACCAAAACCGGGCCGACGTCGCCTACAACCTCATCGACGTGGACGACCGCGTCGGTGCGAACGTAATCGCCAACTTGGAGGATATCGACGGCGTAATCGCGGTTCGCGTAATCGAGGGAAAGGCTCTGGAGCACGATTTCGCCGAGGTGGAATAAGCTCCGCCGTGGGGGTTTACCCCAGTTATACGTGAGGGGAAGCGGGCCGAAAAAGAGGTCGCTTCCCCTTTAATTTTGTAAATTCAACCGGTTTCGTGGCATTTATCGGGCTTTTTCATACCTTCCCGCTATACTTTCGCTTGAATAAGTCCTTCTCCATGGGTATATTCATCCCGTAATTTTATTGAAAACCATGGAGTATTTCGCAAATGGTACAGAATTCAACCAACAAGCTACTGTATCCAAAAAAAATCCTGCTCTCCGTTTTCATCACCGCCATTGTCGTACTTGCCGGTAAGTCTATCTATACCCAATTCGATACGATGTCCGTGAGTTTTTCGGAGGCCGATTCAAGCGTTGAACTCGCCTCGATCGCCCCCGAATTCTTCCGGAAAAAAGCGATGGAAACGTCCGTCCAGACCGATGCGGGACTCGCCCTGTATCGGGACGAAACCGCCAGGGCTGACGTGATATGGTTCTATTCCCATATCACGAATAACGAAACGATCACGAAGATCATTCTCGAGAACGCCGAGGAGAACAATATCCCCCTTTCGCTGGCGTTCGCGCTCTCATGGGAGGAAAGCAGGTACCAGGTCCGCGCGGTGAATAAAAACGCCACGTCCATCGACCGGGGCCTCTTCCAGCTCAACAGCAAGGCGTTTCCGAAGCTCACGGAGAAGGAATTCTTCAACCCCGACCTGAACGCCCATTACGGGCTCTCGCACCTGAGTTATTGCCTGGATCTTTCGGGGAACGAGGTCGCCGCCCTCGCCATGTACAACGCGGGAACGACCAAGGTAAGGAACAACAATACCCCCCAGAGAACCCTAGATTACGTGTCGAGAATCCAGAGTTACCGTAACGGGCTGGACAAGCTGTTCGTCCAGCAGGTCGCCGCGCGTTACGAAATAGACAAGTCCGACCGCGTTACCTCCACCTCAAAGCGCTAACCCCGGCGAGGGAGTCTTTTACAGGGGCAGTATTCGCGCCCGCAAGGCGCAGGCTTCCACGGCGGTCACGAACAGGCGCTGGCGATCCGGGTCCTCTTCGTAGGTCGCGATACCGATTTTCGCGGGAGTGACCTCCGCCCGCCACCCGCCGGGATACCAGTGGGCGGGCACGAAAATTTCGGTCACTCCGGGCGTCCCCTGCCATTCGAGGTTAAACTCCCCGTTTTTCGCGTTGAACGAAAAGGAATCGGGCGTTCCGGAAACGGCAACCGGCCAGGGCCGACTGAAGCCCTTCAGGGCCCTTCCCCCGCCCGTGGATTCGCTCCAAATCGAGAAATCCTCCCCGTTCCACCCGTCTCCCCTGCCCGGACCGTTGGACGCCGCGTAATTCCACACGAGGGAATGCAGCATCGACGAGTCTATCGCGTCGTAGTAAAGGGCGAACGCCTCTTCCTGGTCATGCCATCCGGATTCGCCTCCGGCACGGCCCCTCGCAAGGTCGAAGGGTACGCCGAACTCCCCGACCAGGGCGGGGATATCTTCGGCGCGGGGCTTGGAGGCAAGGGATGAAAACTGTTCCCCCACGCTTTTCCTCACCGGACCCCGCCCCAGTACGGCACGGTTGTTGAGGGCGTCGGCGGCGAGCCAAGGCCTCCATTTTTTGCCCGTCACGAGGAAGCCCTCGTACCAGTGGAAGGCTTCGGCGACCTGTAGCGGCTTGCCGTCCGAACGGACCCGGTCTTCGGCCGGCCAGGATGCCCGCTCGGCCAAGGGCACGCCTTCCGCGAAAAACACGTAATGCTCGTGCTTTTTCGAAACCGTGTCCATGAACCTCGCCTGAAAGGGCTTGAGGTAATCCCGGGCAAATTCTCCCCGGGCAAAGAACGCGTCGTTCACCGCGACGGCCTGACCTTCCCGTTCCGTCCACGCCCCGGCCTCGCGCCACGGGCAGACGAACCCCTCCCGAAAAAGGCTTTTTCCTATCCCGTTCAGCGTCTCCGCGCCCCGGACCTCGCGGTGCCCGAAAAGGGCGAAGCGGGATGCCTCGACAGGGAAACCGGAAGCGGCCGCGATAGCCTCGAACGGCGTCGGAACGACTCCTTCGGCGGCCATCATCCGCGCCCGCGTACCGAGGGTCGGCAAGCCGATGAAGCCGGGATGGGGCTCATTGAAGGTGCCGAAGCCAATAAGGCCGTCGCAGTCCTTCAGCCTGCGCGCCGTATGGCGCATGGCGTCGATAAAATGGTCCTGAAGCCAGTCCTGGGCGGTCATGCCCTCCACGTACCGGCCCGGGGCGAAAGTGTTGCCGCCGAAGAAAAGGGTAAACAGGGTCGCGCAGGCATAACGGTGATAATTCAGCGGCCAAGGACCGCTGCGGTCAACCGCCCCGGTCGCCTCGAGGAGGGAAAGGTCGAAACCCATCGCCTCGAGGGTCCACGCCGGCGCGCCAGAACCGCCCGTCGCCCGGCTCCAGGTATCCTGGTGGGGATCGACGAACACGGATATCCCGTGGGCATCCGCCGACTTTATCACGTTCCGGAGGTATGAAAGGTATTCCTCGTCGTAAACGCCGGGACCCGCATGCTCCACGGCTTCCCAGGTCATGACGAGCCGAACGAGATTAAAGCCCCAACCGGCAAGGCGCGCGAAGTGCGCGTCGGCCTCGGCTTCCGGAAAGGGACGTCCGACGAAGCTGATCGTATCGGGCCTCGTTCCGGAGACCGGGACCTTACTGTCCCCTCCCAGGTTGCATCCCCGGAAAAGCAGGGTGCGGCCCTCGGCGTCGAGGAAGGAGGTGCCGTCCACGAATACGCGTTGGACTGGTTTCATTCAAGGCCTCCGAAAGGGCGAGGATTAAAAAAAAAGGACCCCTTAAGGGTCCTTCTCTGCCGGGCGCGGGCCCGAACGGTACCGACTACTCGGTAAGGATTCTGATAACCTCGGCCTTGTCGCCGGACTTCAGGATCTCCTGGCGCTTCTCGGCGCTCTTGAAAAGGAGGCTGACCTCGGCGAGAAACTGAAGATGGGGACCCGTCTTGTCGATCGGGGAAAGGGTCATGATGAAGATGCGGCAGGGTTCCTGGTCGAGGGAATCGAAATCGACCGGATTATCGGAAATACCCATGCAAGCGACGAGATCTTCAACGGAATCGGACTTCCCGTGGGGAATCGCGATCCCATGTTTCATACCGGTCGACATTTTCCTTTCACGATCGAGGACGCAAGCGCGCGCTGCGTTCTTGTCCTTCACTTTCCCGGCCTGAACGAGAATATCGAGAAGTTCGTCTATAATCGCCTCTTTAGTAGTTCCCTTGAGGTGAAGATTGACAGTATCGGTGGTCAAAACGGTTTTGAGGTTCATAAAAGCAGTTTACGTTTGATCATAGGAAAAGTCAAGGTTTTTAGATATAATATTCCCATGAAGGAAATAGATAAATTCTTCTCCGACGGGGATAAAATAATCGCGAAATGGCGTGCCGAAGGCACTGGAAAAACGGCTCGGTTGGCCTCCGCGCTGTCGGCGCACTTTCGTTCCTGGACCCGCTCGGTGGACGAGATCGCGGAGCCCCTCGTCACGTACTGGGAGACCGAATACGCGGATACCCTCGGCACGGAAGAGGGCCGAAAGGCCGCGGTGGATTGGCTCGGCGCGCTCCACGCCCTCCTGACCGGCGGCTTTGACGGGACGATGGATTTCGCGGCCCGGGATTGGGAAGAAATTCGGGATACGATAAACGCCGAGGCGGAAGCCATGGACTTGGACCTTCTGTCCGAGATCATGACCGTCATCGTCGAGAGGGGACACGCCTAACCCAGGGCTAACATTCCTCTCATTTTATCTTGACAATTCGGGCGGTCGGGCCGATATTAATAATGTAAGGAGTTCAGAAGACTGATCTGATACCAGGGTGTCCGGGACGGTCAAAGGGACCGGGCGGACACGCATCGAACCGAACGAAGAAGCTTTGGTGGAGGGCCATTATGGAAAACCCGCCTGACAATGTACGCCGGAGAAAAACCGGCCGGAAATCGTGATATTCAGCCTGTCGGCGCGAAGCGGCAGGTAAAGATAGACTGGCCAAAGTCCGATACGGATAACTCCCGCCAGGGGGTACAAGGCCAAGACAAGCCGGTGCGAGACCGGCTTTTTTATTTTCCGGGCGGCATGTATACTCCCCCCATGTACAGGGAATACGAGGCATGCACGATTTGCCCGCGAAATTGCGGTATAAACCGGAACGGGGGAAAGCGCGGCCTCTGCGGCGAGGACGCCTCGCTCCGCGTGGCTTGGGCGGGTTTGCATTTCGGAGAGGAGCCGCCAATCACCGGCACGGGCGGCTCGGGAACCGTGTTCATAACCGGGTGCAATCTTCGCTGCAAATTCTGCCAGAACTGGCAAATCTCCCAGGACGGCATGGGGTTGGCGGTCACGGAAGCGGGTTTCGCGGAGATATGCCTCGAACTTCAACGTAGCGGCGCGGAAAACGTGAACATCGTTACGGGTAGCCACGCCATCCCCGCGATCGCCGCCGGGCTAAGGCACGCGAAAAACGTTGGCCTCTCCGTCCCCATACTCTGGAATTCCTCCGCCTACGAATGCCCGGAAGCCTTGGCGCTCCTCGACGGGGTCGTATCGGTCTGGCTCCCGGACCTGAAAACCCTGAACCCCGAATTGGCCGCGAACGTATTCCACGCCAGGGATTACCCGAAGGCGGCGAAAAAGGCGATCCGTTTCATGGCCGACCGGGCGCCCCTCGCGCTTACCCCGCCGGACGACGCCCTACCCTCGGGGCGGATTACCTCGGGGGTGATACTCCGGCATCTCGTGCTACCGAACCGCCTCGCCGACACGGAACTCGTCCTCGAGTGGTTCGCCGAACACCTCGCGGGAAAGGCACTGCTCTCCCTTATGACCCAGTACACCCCGGTCAGGGAGAGTCCCCACGCGAAGGGAATCGACGCGTTCCCCGACCGGCTCATGACCCCGAAGGAGGCCGACAGGCTGCAGGGACTCCTTGAGGACTACGGGATCTCCGACGGATTTTACCAGGAGCTGGTAGAGGATACGAGCTGGCTTCCGGATTTCGTGCGCCCCCAACCCTTTTCTTCCGCCCTCGCCAAGCCAATCTGGCACTGGAGGGACGGGTTCATCGGGAGAGAAGGTTGAAGGGAGAAACAAAAAGCTCAACGCTTTATTTTTTGCGATCGCTGACTTATAATTGAAAAAAACAAAAACCCATTAACCCACACCGGGGAGGATGTATGCGTTTTCCTGACTTTCCGCGTCCGGTCACCGGTACCGCGATTCCCGTCGGCGCGCTAAAAACGGCAGAAAGCTGCGGGATCGGCGAATTCGCGGATCTCGTCCCCTTCGCGAAACTGTGCCACGACGCGGGCCTCGACCTTATCCAGCTCCTCCCGGTCAACGATACGGGGACGGAGAGTTCTCCCTACAGCGCGCTCTCCGCCTTCGCCCTTCACCCCGTCTATATCCGCCTCTCAGACCTTCCCGAGGCATCGGGCTTCGAAGCCGATATTCGGGGACTGAAGAGCCGCTTCGAGAATTTGCCCCGCTTCGATTACGGGGGAATCCGGGAAGCCAAACTGGCTCTTCTTTGGAAGATATGGGACCGCGCGAAAGGGGAAACGGCCAAATCCGCGGAGCTGGAAGCCTGGATCGCCGAAAATCCCTGGATCGTCGAATACGCGGTGTTCATGAACGCCAAAAAGAAGAATTTCGACGCCTCCTGGAAGGAATGGGTCAAATTCCGCACTCCCTCCCACGGCGACATCCGGAAAAAGTGGGACGCCGCTGCCACCCGGGAGGATCATCTCTTTTTCGCCTGGCTACAAATGAGGCTCGACGCCCAGTTCAAGTCGGCGTCGGATAGCTGCGCGGAACTCGGAATCGCGCTGAAAGGCGACATCCCGATCATGATGAACGAGGACTCCTGCGACGCCTGGGCGAACCCGGAATTCTTCCGGGACGACCTTCGGGCTGGCAGCCCGCCGGACGACTCCAACCCAGAGGGACAGAACTGGGGCTTCCCCATCTACAATTGGGAAAACCTGGAGGACGACGATTTCGGATGGTGGAGGCGCCGACTCGCCCACAGCGCGAGATATTATCACGCCTATCGCATAGACCACATCCTCGGCTTCTTCCGGATATGGTCGATCCCCGCGGGGGAACGTTCGGGATACCTCGGATGGACCACGCCCCATGAACCGGTCTCGGCCCGCGAGCTGGCCGCCCTCGGCTTTTCAGGGGATCGACTCCGCTGGATCTGCGAACCCCACGTCCCGACCAGGATCGTGGAGGCGGCGAACGATAACGACTACCTGGGAACCCACGGGATCCTGCGGCAATACATGAATCGAATCGGCGACGAAGAGCTCTGGCTTTTCAAGCCCGAGATTACCTGCGAAGGCGATATTTGGGCGACTGACCTGCCTGAGCCCGTAAAGCGGGCGCTCGCCGAAGCCTGGAAAGACCGCCTCGTGCAGGTGACGGGCCGGGACGATAAGGGAAAGGAGCTGTACGTGCCAGTGTGGACCTGGTACCGCTCCACCGCGTGGAAATCCCTGTCGGACGCGGAACGGGAAAGCCTCGGCGCCCTCTTCGCGGAAAAGTCCGCGGGGAACGAAGCCTTGTGGAAAAGCCAGGCAGAACGGCTTCTCGGGGCGCTTACGGGCTCGGTCGACATGCTCCCCTGCGCCGAGGACCTTGGCTCCATCCCGAAAAGCGTGCCCGAAACCCTCGCGAAGCTGGGTATCTACTCCCTCAAGGTAATCCGCTGGGAACGGATATGGGATTGGGACGGGCAGCCCTTCCGCGCCCTCGATTCCTATCCGGAAACCTCCGTCGCGACCACCTCGGTGCACGATTCCTCCACGCTACGCGGCTGGTGGGAACGGGAAAACGGGGCGGAGGCCTTCTATTCGCTCCGTTACCCCGGCGCGGAAGGCATTCCGGACGAACGGGCCGAGGCCTGGAAGTCCGCGTATACCGAAGAAACCGCCGCGTGGCTCCTCCGCGCGCTCGCGGGCACCTCCTCGAGGCTGCTGGTCGTCCCGCTCCAGGATCTTCTCGCCCTTAACGACGACTACAGAAGTCCGGACCCCGAATCCGACCGCGTGAACGTACCGGGCAGCGTGACGGCTTTCAACTGGACATGGAGAATCCCCGGAACCGTGGAAACCCTCGCGAAGGACGAAAAGCTCGTTTCGGCAATCAAGCAAGCCTTTGCTTCGCGACGAGGCGAGGCGAACCGATGAGGAGTACCGCAATGAACGACCCCATATTCGACACCGTCATCCCCCTGGGCGATCCCGCGGGAGGGCATGAAACGGCAGAAGCCTCGCTTACAGCGGAGTTCCACATTTCAGCCGCCGTTCGCGACCGATGCGGCTTCGACGACGCCCTCTTCGCCTCGTCGGGAAACGTGATATTCGCGAACCTGAAGGCCGTGCGGCTTTTCGTCCAAAAATACAACGCTACCGTAAACCCTAAAGCCCATCCCGAACGCTTTCTCAAGGCCGGGCAGCTGAACGCCATGGGGTTGATCGACGAAATCTTCCATTATGTGTGCCATCTTTACCGCAGGGATGTGGCGCCGGGATTTTTCGCGGAAGCGCTCTCGCATCTCGAGTCGACCCTCGGGCGCGAGGGCGTCGAGGATATACTATTACGGTTCACCGAAGAATTTCCCCCGATGAAGGTGTACCGCGAGGGGGCCGCGGCGTCCTCCTGGCTCGCCGAAACGGATCCGAAAGGCACGCCCAATCGGGTGGTCGCCCTGGAAGAGCTCGCCCTTCTCGCGCTCGCGAACGAAAACCCCGCCTTCGAGCCCTTCTCTCCCCTGTTCACGGACAAGGCCCTGAAAAGCCGGCCCAACTTCGGAAAGTTCGTCGCGACCCTGAAGGACTGGTCCCATAAACGGCCGCCCTTCGGACCCGAGGGACGCGACCTCCTCGGCATGCTCAAGGCCCCGGTCGATTTCTCGCCCTATGACCTCAAGGGACAGCTCGAGTACATCCGCACCCGCTGGGGGTCAATGCTCGGCGAATGGCTCGCACGGCTCCTCGCGGGCCTCGACGTCATCGCCGAGGAGGAAAAGGCGGGCTGGGTCGGGGGCGTCGGTTCGGGGACGCCCGACATGTCGGCGTACGAATTCGGCGACATTTCCAAGGAATACGAGCGATTCAGTCCCGACCGCGACTGGATGCCCAACGTTGTGCTCATGGCCAAGACGGTGCTCGTGTGGCTGCACCAGCTATCGGTAAAGTACGGCAGGGACATCTCCCGGCTCGACCAGATTCCCGACGAGGAACTCGATTCCCTCGCCGCCGCGGGCTTCAACGGCCTTTGGCTCATCGGGCTCTGGGAACGGTCGCCCGCCAGCGCCAGGATAAAGCAGATATGCGGAAACGCCGAGGCCGCGGCCAGCGCCTACAGCCTCGACGACTACGAGATAGCCGGCGAGCTCGGGGGCTGGCAAGCCCTCGAAAACCTCCGAGCCCGGGCCTGGAAACGGGGAATCCGCATGGCCTCGGACATGGTGCCCAACCATACGGGAATGGATTCCCGCTGGGTAGTCGAACGTCCCGACCTTTTCGTCCAGACCGCCGAGTGCCCCTTCCCCGGCTACGATTTCGACGGGGAAAACCTGTCCCATGACGGCCGGGTCGGCATATACCTCGAGAATCACTATTACTCGAAATCGGATTGCGCCGTCGTATTCAAGCGAGTGGACCATTCCAACGGGGGCGTCCGGTACATCTACCACGGAAACGACGGAACGGGCATGCCCTGGAACGATACCGCGCAGATCGACTTCCTGAACCCGGAAGCCCGCGAGGAGGTAATCCGGAAAATCCTCCACGTGGCGGGCAACTTCCCGATCATCCGCTTCGACGCGGCCATGGTGCTCGCGAAAAAACACATACAGAGGCTCTGGTATCCCGAACCGGGAAAGGGCGGCGACATCGCGAGCCGCTCCCAATGCGCCCTTACCCGCGACGAGTTCGAGCGGCGAATCCCCGAGGAATTCTGGCGCGAGGTGGTGGACCGCTGCGCGCGGGAAATACCCGACACACTCCTCCTCGCCGAGGCGTTCTGGATGATGGAGGGCTACTTCGTGCGTACGCTCGGGATGCACCGGGTTTACAATTCCGCCTTCATGAACATGCTGAAGCGCGAGGACAACGAGAAATACCGCGCGACGATCAAGAATACCGTCGAATTCGATCCCGAGATCCTCAAGCGCTACGTGAATTTCATGAACAACCCCGACGAGGAAACCGCGGTCGCCCAGTTCGGCAAGGGGGACAAATACTTCGGCGTGTGCACCATGATGGTGGCGATGCCGGGTCTCCCTATGTTCGGCCACGGACAGGTCGAGGGCTTCCAGGAAAAGTACGGCATGGAATACCGGCGGTCCTACCATGACGAAACCCCCGACGGGGACCTGATCGAGCGCCACCGGAGGGAGATTTTCCCCCTGATGAAGCGGCGGTGGCTCTTCGCGGGCGTCGAGAATTTTCTGCTCTACGATTTCTGGGAGAACGACCGGGTGAACGAAAACGTGTTCGCCTGGTCGAACCGCGCGGGGTCCGAACGGGCCCTCGTGTTCTACAATAACGTATACCAGCGCGCCACCGGCTGGATCAAGCAGTCCGTCCCCTACGCCGTCAAGCAGCCCGACGGAAGCAAGACCCTCACGTCACGGAATCTCGGGGAAGGGCTCGCCCTCACGAACCGTGACGACCGGTATTGCCTCATGCAGGAAATGCGTACCGGGCTATGGTTCCTCCGCACCACGGCGGAACTTTGCGAGCGGGGAATCTTCGCGGCCCTCGACGGTTTCCAGACCCAGGTATTCGTGAATATTTCCGAGGTCGACGACACGGCGGACCGCCGTTACGGCGCGCTGTACCACGCCCTGGGGGGCCGCGGGATAACCGACGTCCACATGGGCATCCAGAACATCGTGCTACGGCCGCTTTACGAGGCACTCGCGGCGGTGCTCGACCAAGGACTCCGCGACTACGTCCAAGGCGACGCCAAGAGTCTTCCCGAGGGATTCAGGGAGCGGGTCCTCGCCCTCCTGGGGGTCGCGTCGGAATTCCTCGCGCCCGCCGAAGCGGAGCCTTCCGACCAGCCCATCGTGGTGCGCGGGAAGGAACACGCCGCGATCGCCGCGACCCTAGAGGAAAGGCTCGCGGGCACGGTATCGACGGAAGTGCCGCCCGAAATGCCCTTCGCCGACGAACGGGAACATCGCGTCACGTTCGCCTTCGCCGCGGTACTGCTCGCCCTCGCCGAAAACGTCGACGGACCGGGAGCCCCCGGGGAACTTCCGGGCCTGGTCGAGCGCTGGAGCCTGGACCGAAAGGCCGCGGAGATCCTCGGGGAACTGGGGATCGACCCGCGCACCGCCGCGAGAATACTCTCCGCGATCGTCGCCGTCGCCCCGATCTTCGCCGAAAAGGCCCTTCCCAAAACGGGAACCGCGAAGGCCTTCGCGTATCGAGTATTCAGCCTTCCTTCCGCGGTTAAGGTCGCGGGAGCCCACGAGTGGGACGGAATAAATTGGCTTAACAAGGAAGCGGCGGAATTCACCCTCGACGCCGCCCTTTGTTCCGCTTGCGTCGGTTTCTGGGCCTCGCAGCCACGCCCCTCCGCCGCGGGCGCCGCGAAGCTCAGGAAAGAAGCGTTCGCTTTGCTCGCGGGGGCCGGATACAAGGTAAGCCGGCTCTTGGAAGACTGCGCGCCGACAACCCCGAAAAAGCCGGAGGTCACCGCGGCTATAAAGGGCGGCGCGATTTCGGCCCGTAAGGAAACCGCCCCCGAAGGGGACGCGAAGCCCGGCAAGGCCAAGCTTACGAAAGGGCCGCCGGCGGAAAAGGGAAAGAAGAAAGGCGGGAAATAGCCGGCGGATAAACGAGTCGGATACACTGCCGGGTCATGAAAAGACGAAAGGCCGTTCGCTCCCCATGGAGACGGACGGCCCCTTTATTTACGGCGCGGAGACTCCGACGAGGGCTATTCGGTCGCGGTTCTCACCAATGCCTCGAGGGCGGCACGGTCGGCGGGTATCCGGATCACGTCCCCGACGGGTTCCCCGTACGCGGCGAAACGTTCGGGAATTTCCGGCGAGGAACCGGTATCGCGGGCGATCCGTTCCGCCTCGAACGCGGGATGGTCCTTGGTTACCAGGACCACCGTGCCCTCGTCGGAGTAGATCCGCTGCGAGGCGGCGGAAATCGCCCCGTAGGCGTGAGCCGCGCCGGAATCGAGATGTATTCCGTATTTTTCGTAGGCCTCGCGGGTCAGCGCCGGTATGGCCGTTTCGGGGACGTCGAAGGGGAATACGAACCCCCGAAGCATCATCGGATTCACCGCGAAAACCTGCTCGAGGCGCTCGAGATT
This sequence comes from Spirochaetales bacterium, assembly GCA_003245785.1. Classification (GTDB taxonomy): domain Bacteria; phylum Spirochaetota; class Spirochaetia; order Treponematales; family Treponemataceae; genus Teretinema. Next base: position 13,391 of record QKCE01000014.1, read on the forward strand.
CGAGGGGCTCGCGGGATCCGCGGGACCCCGCGCCTGCAGGGGAATGGCCGAGTCGCGGCATTCGCATCTGCCCGAGGCGTCGCAAAGGAGCGAAGGCGTCGCGTCCGTGAGGAATCCGTTCACCGGCAGGGAAAACTTCCATGAATAGAGGCCTGCCACGAGATTCCCGTAATTCCCGGAGGGTACGGCGTAGAAGATATCGCCGCCGACCTTCTTCCGAAGCCGCGTAAAGGCGAACATATAGGAAAAAACGTGGGGAAGAAGCCGACCGATGTTCATGGTGTTCGCGAGGGTAAGCCCGCGCTCCTCCATGAGCTTTCGGTCCGCGTAAATTTCCCTGACGAGGCGCTGGGCGTCGCGGAGGGTACCGTCTATCTCAACGGCCCAAAGGTTCCCGCCGTTCGAGGCGAGAAGGGAGGGGTCGATCCCGACCGCGGCCCCTTTCGGGTACACGATAACCGTCTTGAGCCGGAATTTCCCCGCGAAGGCGTGGGCCATGCTTCGGCCGGTCATTCCCCCGGTCGCGGCGAGAACCGTGGCCTTCCTGGCCTGTATGGTGCAAATATGCTCGAGGGCCGAGGCGAACCATAAGAGGGCAAAGTCCTTGTGGCATCCCGTGGGCCCGTGAAACAGCTCGAGGGACCACAAATGCTCGTCGAGCCGGCGAAGTTCCGGGCTGACCCCGGTGAACGCCGCTGCGGCGATGCGCTCGGTTACCACGGGGCTGAACTCGTCGCGAAGCAGGGCCGCCGTGAGTGTTCCCGCGATCGACGCGAAGGAAGTCCCCTCGTCCATATGCATGATCCAGGGACGCAAATCCTCTTCCCGCGCCGGAACGTAAAGCCCTCCGTCCCGGGGAATACAATCGAGGACCGCGTCGCCGAAATTGACGATCCTGTCGCCGTTACGGGTACTTATGAGCTTCATGCAAACCTCCCGGTCCGTCCCCTAAGCATAGTCACATTATACTAAAAACTCATGAATAATGGGACAAGAAACGGCACGAGAAAGCTCAATATCACGCCGTGGGCCACCGAAACCGGCACGATTCCGGATCCCCAGGTATCCTCGAGGACGGGAAGCGTCACGTCCATGCTCGTCGCGCCGCATAGCCCCACGCCGGATTCGTACCCGCCGGTCGCCCGCAGGGCGGGAACCAGGAGAAACGCGAGGGTTTCCCTGAGAAGGTTGGAGAGGAAGGCGGCGGCGCCGAGCACCGGCTCCCCCCGGTCCGCGATGAGCACTCCCGAAAGGCTATACCATCCGAAACCCGAGCCCATGGCGAGGGAATGGCCGAGGGAGAGCCCGTAGAGGGGCATGAGCACCAGCGAGCCCGCGAGGGTTCCGCATATCGTTACGGCCGGAATGAGGATGACGGAAGGGTTCAGGAGCATCTTCCTGAGCCCATGCCCTCCGAGGGCCATTTGAATGCCTATTATGAAAAGGAGCGCGTAGAGAATCCAGGTCGAGACCGAGCCGTCGCGCAGCGCCTCGACTGGAGGCAGGAGCATGCCGACGGCGCTCCCGACGACAACGAGGAGGAGCAGGACCAGGGGCTTACGGAGGTTGAGGAACAGCATCGCCAGGCGCCTCCCCCCGGCGGCGGGACGATCGGACACGGGGACGCGGGGAAGCTTTCGATAGAGGGGGATCGCGGCGAAATGCATGAATAGCGTACCGAAAGCGGCGCCAAGGGTACAGGCGACGGCCAGTCCGCCGATTTCGGAAAGTCGCGACAGCACCTCCCTGCTTTGCCCGAGGCGAAGCCCCATGGAGGTAAGCAGCAGGTACAGGGAAACCGAAAAGACGGTTTCCAGGGCCCGGGATTCGCGAATCAGCCGAAACCGCCCGGCGGAGAACCCAAGCGCTAGGAACACCAGTAATAGGAGGAGAGAAACGATCGTTGCCATGGGACCTTCCGTCAGATTTTCTTTATAACCTTGTATTTTTCCACGAAACCCACCGGGCGGTAGGTCATCTTGGCTTGCCGCATGCCCTCGTCGCCCAGGTCCTGCTCGCGGTTTATATACTCGACCGATTCCGGCAGGGAACGGGCGAAGGCGTAGTTGATGTATTGGTACGCCCCGCGAAAGTCAATGCGGGCTTTCTCGAAATGCACCGCCACCATCTTCCCGTCGGCGACGGTTTCCGCGAGGGTCCAGGCCACGGGGAATTCGTCCACGTAAAGGACCTGGCCGGTCATGGCGAAATGGCCGAGGAGCTCGAGGGCTTCCTTCGCGGCGGCGTAATCGGTATTCGCGGGGTTTTCCTCGTGGGAAACCCAAGCCTCGAGGACTGCCAGGGCGTCGGCCCGGGTCGTCCCGTCAAGGGGCTTTAGGGAGAACACGGGATAGGTGTTCTCGAAGGAATTCACGTGGTTTTTCTTTTTATGGAATTTTTTCCCGGAGAGGGTCGCGAGATCGGTCCTCGCGTACAGATAATCGTAATTGTCCCGGTCGTCGACAGCCTCGTAACCCGCGGCAAGCATCGCGGCCCCGTTCTTCGACAGAAAGGCCGGCGAGATAAGCTTCCAGTAATCGTGGCTCTCGAAAAGCTCGGCTACCGTGTCCATCCCGGTCGCGCAGCAGGGCGTTATGAAAAACCGGAGACCGTCCCGCGTCCCGGAGATGACGAGGAAGTCGTCCTTGACGGATACGCGATAGCCGTAGCGGTTGCGAAAGAGATAAAGACCGGCGAAACTGTACTCTGAAATGCCGTCCGGCAGGCTGACGAGGTGCGGCGCGAGCTCCCTGGCCATTTCAAGCGAGAGGGGCGCGAATTCTGGGTAGGTCGGGATGCTTTTCACCATCCAAAGGTACGCTTTTTAGCATCCAAGGGCAAGCGGCCAAGATTGACGGCAGTACGCAAATATCGTACTCTGATTTTCATGAATCAGGAACAACTCAAAACCTCCCTGCTCGAACGCTTCGCGCGGTACGCCGCGATAGGCTCCCAAAGCGACCTTGCCCGCGCCGACTCGGGCATAATTCCCTCGTCTGACTGCCAAAAGGATATCGCCCGGTCCATCGCCGGGGAGCTCCGCGCCCTCGGCCTCTCCGACGTGACCCTCGACGATAACTTCTACGTCATCGCGCGAATCCCCGCGACCCCCGGCCTCGAGGCCGCGCCTTCCTTCGGCCTTTCAGCCCATTTCGATACCGCGAGCGACGCGCCCGGCGATAACGTAAAGCCCCGAATACACAGGGACTGGGACGGCTCCCCGATCGTCCTTTCCGGGGGCTTTACCCTCGATCCCGCCGATAACCCGGACCTCGCTAAATGCGTCGGGCATACGATCATCACCTCCGACGGGACGACCCTCTTGGGAGCCGACGACAAGGCGGGCGTCGCCGGCATCGTTACCCTCGCCGAATACCTTATCGCGCATCCCGAGGTGGCCCACGGTCCCGTCGAGATACTTTTCAGCCCCGACGAAGAAACGGGCCACGGCATGGACAAGGTACCCCTGGGCCTTCTCAAGTCCAAGGCTTTCTACACCATCGACGGAGGGCACGAAGGCGAACTCGAGACCGAATGCTTCAACGCGTGGAAGACGGAGCTCGAGTTTACCGGCATTTCACTGCACACCGGCTATGCCCGCGGGAAGATGGTGAACGCGGCGTCCATGGCGGCAGCCTTCGTGAACTCGCTCCCGGCCCAGGAAAGCCCCGAGGCGACCGACGGCCATTACGGCTTTTACGCCCCAATCATGATCGAAGGCAAAATCGAGTCCGCCCGGGTCACCCTTTTCCTGAGGGACTTTGACCGGGCCGGCATGGAACGCCGTCTCGATACCGTGGACGCCCTCGCGAGGGCAATCGAAGCCCGCTTTCCCGGCGGCAAGGTCGAGGTAAAGCGGACGATGCAATACCTCAACATGAAGGAAAAGCTCGACGCCGCGCCGGAAGTGCGCGCCAAGCTGGAAACGGCCGCCGCCCGCGCGGGGGTTTCCACCTACTCAAAACCGATCCGGGGCGGCACCGACGGGTCCCGCCTCACGGAAATGGGCATTCCCACGCCCAACGTGTTCACCGGGGGCCATAACTTCCATTCCCGCACGGAATGGGCTTCCCTCGACCAGATGATGAATATGCTTCGCACGCTCATCGAGCTCGCGAAATGCTGGGGTGAATAAATGTACGAATACCATATCGAGGGCGGGTTCCCGATAAAGGGGACCGTCGCCGCGAGCGGCAACAAGAACGCCGCCCTTCCGTGCATCGCCGCGGCGCTCCTCACCGAGGACGCCGTCGTCCTCAGGAACCTCCCGGAAATCGAGGACATGCAGGTGATGCTCGAGATCTTCGCGGCCCTCGGGGGAACCGTGGAGAACGTCGGCGCCAACGCCTACCGGCTCCAGATGAAGACCCTCGCCCGTACCGATATCCCCGCCCCGCTCTCCCAGCGCATCCGGGCGTCCATACTCTTCGCGGGCCCCCTCGTGGCGCGCGCCGGCAAGGCGGTCCTCCCGCCGCCGGGAGGCGACGTGATCGGCCGTCGGCGGCTCGATACCCACTTTCTTGCCCTCACCGAACTCGGCGCGCGGGTCGAGATCGACGGGCAATTCGCCTTCGTCGCCAACAGGCTCAAGGGGCAGGATTTATTCCTCGACGAGGCCTCGGTAA
>QKCE01000004.1 GCA_003245785.1 Spirochaetales bacterium
AACCCTCCTCATGGGTGGCCGGAGCCTTCCCGAATCGGTGATGATGATGATCCCCGAAGCCTGGGAAAACCACCAGAGCATGAGCGCCTCGAAGAAGGCCTTCTACGAATACGCGAGCTCCATGATGGAGCCCTGGGACGGCCCCGCGTCGATCTCCTTCACCGACGGCACCTATATCGGCGCGGTGCTGGACCGAAACGGCCTTCGCCCCAGCCGCATCTACATTACCGACGACGACATGGTCCTCATGGCGAGCGAGGTCGGCGTCCTCCCGATCGATCCCGCGAAGATCGTGAAGAAGACCCGCTTACAGCCCGGCAAGATGTTCCTCGTGGACTTCAAGGAAGGCCGCATCGTCAACGACGAGGAAATCAAGGAAAAGATAGCCTCCGCCAAGCCCTACAAGACCTGGCTCGACAATCAGGTGATCCGCTTCGACACCCTGCCCGCGGCGGCCGCCAATACCCCGGCCCACGCGCCCTCGGTGGATCTCGACGCCCTCAAGAAGGAGCTTCGCGCCAACGGCTACACCCTCGAAACCCTTTCCATGCTCCTGAAGCCGATGGTTGAAAACGCCCAGGAAGCCCTCGGCTCCATGGGCAACGACACCCCCCTGGCGGTGCTCTCGAACAAGCCGAAGCTCATGTACGACTACTTCAAGCAGCTCTTCGCCCAGGTGACGAACCCGCCGATCGACTCGATCCGCGAGGACATCATCATGAGCCTCGAGTCCTTCATCGGGCCGGAGCAAAACCTCCTGGAACCCGGCGAGGGCCATTGCCACCGCCTCCGCATGAAGCACCCCGTCATGAACAACGAGGAGCTCGCGGCCCTCCGGGACATAAACACCCGGGGCTGGAAGTCCAAGGTCATCGACATTACCTGGGAAGTCGCGAAGGGCGAGGCGGCCCTCGTGGAAGCCCTCGGCCGGGTCGAGAAGGAAGCCGAGAAGGCCATCGCCGACGGCTACCAGATCGCGATCCTCTCGGACCGCGCCTCTTCCCCCGAGCGAGCGCCGATCCCGGCCCTCCTCGCGGTGGGCGCGGTGCACCAGTACCTCGTGCGCGGCGAAAAGAGAACCCAGATCGGCCTCGTGCTCGAGGCCGCCGAGCCCCGGGAGGTGCACCATTTCTGCATGCTCTTCGGATACGGCGCCGACGCGATCAACCCCTACCTCGCCTTCGAGGCCATGTGGATGCTCCAGGCCGACGGCAGCTACTCGAAGTCCTACACCCAGGAAGACATCGTCTACAACTATATCAAGGCCGTCGAGAAGGGCATGCGCAAGGTGTTCGGCAAGATGGGCATTTCGACCCTGGAGTCCTACAAGGCCGCCCAGATTTTCGAGGCCGTGGGCCTCGCCGACGAGGTGGTGGACCGCTGCTTCACCGGCACCGCGAGCCGCATCGGCGGCGCGGGCTTCGCCGAGATCGCCCGGGAAATCGCCGCCCGCTACTCCGACGCGTACCCCGAGCGGGAGGAAACCCCCTACGACGAGTACCGGAGCGCCGGCGATTACCACGTCCGCTTCGGCGGCGAAAAGCACATGTGGGACCCCGAATCCATCGCGAACCTCCAGGTCGCGTGCCGGAACAACGACCGCAAGGCCTGGGACGCCTTCTCGAGCAGGCAGAACGCCCGCTCGACCGAGCAGGCGACCATCCGGGGCCTCCTGAAATTCCGGACGGGCAAGACCGCCGACGGCAGGGACATTGCCCCGATCCCGCTTTCCGAGGTAGAACCGGCGAGCGAGATCGTCAAGCGCTTCGTGACCGGGGCAATGAGCTACGGCTCGATCTCCCTCGAGGCCCACCAGACCCTCGCCATCGCGATGAACCGCCTCGGCGGCAAGTCGAACACCGGCGAGGGCGGCGAGGACCCGGCCCGCTTCAAGCTGGAGCCCAACGGCGACAGCCGGCGCTCCGCGATAAAGCAGGTGGCATCGGGCCGCTTCGGCGTGACCATCGAGTACCTCGCGAACTCCGACGAGATCCAGATCAAGATGGCCCAGGGCGCCAAGCCCGGCGAGGGCGGCGAGCTGCCCGGCCACAAGGTCGACGACTATATCGCGAGAACCCGTTACTCGACCCCGGGCGTCGGCCTCATCAGCCCGCCCCCGCACCACGACATCTACTCCATCGAGGACCTGGCCCAGATCATCTACGACCTGAAGAACTCGAATCCCTCCTCGCGCATCTCCGTGAAGCTCGTTTCCGAGGTCGGCGTCGGCACCATCGCCGCGGGGGTCTCGAAGGGCCACGCGGACCATATCCTCGTGTCCGGCCACGACGGCGGCACCGGCGCCTCGCCCCTGACGGGCGTGAAGAACGCGGGCCTCCCCTGGGAGCTCGGCATCGCAGAGACCCACCAGACCCTGGTCATGAACGACCTCCGCTCCCGCGTGGTGCTCCAGACCGACGGCCAGCTCAAGACCGGCCGCGACGTGGCGATCGCCGCGATCCTGGGCGCCGAGGAATGCGGCTTCTCGACCGCCCCCCTCATCACCCTGGGCTGCATAATGATGCGGAAGTGCCACAGCAACACCTGCCCGGTCGGCATCGCGACCCAGGACCCGCGGCTTCGCGGGCGCTTCGCGGGCAAGCCCGAAAACGTGGTGAACTACTTCACCTTCGTCGCCGAGGAGCTTCGCGAGATCATGGCGAGCGTCGGCGCGCGCAAGTGGACCGACCTCATCGGCCGGGTGGACCTCCTGGAGCAGGACGACTCGGTACGCACCTGGAAGAGCAGGGGAGTGGACCTTTCCGCCCTCCTCGCCCCGGCCATGAAGCCCCACGACAAGGCGGACCACTTCAACACGAGGGCCCAGGACCACGGCCTCGACGCCGTGCTCGACCGCCGGCTCATCGAGAAGTGCCGCGCCGCCATCGATTCCGACAAGCCGGTCGCCATCGACGAGAAGATCATAAACACGGACCGCTCGACCGGCACCATGCTGAGCCACAACATCGCCCGCCGAAAGGGCAACGCGGGCCTCCCCGAGGGCACCATAAAGGTAAACTTCCGGGGCACCGCCGGCCAGAGCTTCGGCGCCTGGCTCGCCGGGGGCGTGGAGTTCAACCTGACGGGGGACGCCAACGACTACGTGGGCAAGGGCCTCTGCGGCGGGCGCCTCATAATCGCGCCGCCGAAGGAATCGAAGTTCAAGGCGAGCGAGAACGTGATCATCGGCAACGTCGCCTTCTACGGCGCCACCGCCGGCGAGGGCTTCGTCCGGGGCATCGCGGCGGAACGCTTCTGCGTGCGCAACTCCGGCGCCAGCGTCGTCATCGAGGGCGTGGGCGACCACGGCTGCGAGTACATGACCGGGGGCCGCGCGGTAATCCTCGGCCCGACGGGCCGGAACTTCGCCGCGGGCATGTCCGGCGGCGTGGCCTACGTCTGGGACCCGGAAGGGAAGTTCGAGGCCAACTGCAACAAGGCCATCGTGCTCCTCGAGACCCCCTCCCCGGAGGACTACGCCGAGCTCGCCGACCTGATAAGCAAGCACAAGGGCTACACCGGCTCCGAGGTCGCCGCGGGCATCCTCGACGGGTGGAGCAAGCAGAAAGCCCATTTCGTGAAGGTAATTCCCGTGGATTACAAGAAGGTGCTCGAAAAGCGCGCCGCCGCGAAGAAGGAATCGAGCCAGGGCAGCGTCAAGGAGGCCGTCAATGGGTAAGGTAACCGGATTTCTCGAGTTCGACCGCAAAAAGGTTCCCTACCGGGCCCCGGAGGTCCGCGTCCAGGATTTCAAGGAATTCACGCTTCCCCTCGACCCGGAGGAACGCGTCCAGCAGGGCGCGAGATGCATGGACTGCGGCGTTCCCTTCTGCCAGTCCAGCTACGGCTGCCCGGTGGACAACCTGATTCCCGAGTGGAACGACCTCCTCTTCCGCGGGCGGGAAAAGGAGGCGTGGATGCGCCTCATGAAAACCAACAATTTCCCCGAGTTCACCGGCCGCGTGTGCCCGGCCCCCTGCGAGGGCGCCTGCGTGCTCGGAATAAACCAGCCCGCGGTGACCATAAAGGACAACGAGTGCTGGATCGTGGACAACGCCTACGAGAACGGATGGATGGTGCCCCGCCAGGTGCCCGAGCGCACCGGCAAGAAGGTCGCCGTCATCGGCTCCGGGCCCTCGGGCCTCGCCGCGGCGGACCAGCTCAACAAGGCGGGCCACCTGGTGACCGTTTTCGAGCGGGCCGACCGGCCGGGCGGGCTCATGATGTACGGTATCCCGAACATGAAGCTCGACAAGGAGCTCCTCCTCAAGCGCGTCGCGATCATGAAGGACGAGGGCGTGGAATTCCGCACCTCCGTCTGCGTGGGGAAGGACGTGAAGGCCGAGGATCTCAGGAAAGATTTCGACGCGGTGCTGATCGCGGCGGGCTCGACCCGTCCCCGCGACCTCGCCGTCCCCGGCCGGGAGCTCAAGGGCGTCCATTTCGCCATGGAGTTCCTCACCGCGAACACGAAAAGCTACCTCGACTCCGGCTTCGCCGACGGAAAGAAGATCGACGCCAAGGGCAAGAAGGTCGTGGTGATCGGCGGCGGCGACACTGGCAACGACTGCATCGGCACCTCGGTGCGCCACGGCGCCGTTTCGGTGGTGAACTTCGAGGTTCTCCCGAAACCCCCGGCGGAACGGACCGTCGACATGCCCTGGCCGACCTTCCCGAGAACCCTGAAAGTGGATTACGGCCACGCCGAGGCGGAGTACGCCTACGGCAAGGACCCCCGCGAATATTGCATCCTCACGAAGGAATTCGTCGGCGACGGCGCGGGTAACCTGAAGGGCATAAAGACGGTCCGCGTGGAGTGGGCCAAGAACGAGGCGGGACAGTTCGGGATGAAGGAAGTCGCCGGCAGCGAGGAATACTTCGAGGCGGACCTGGCGTTCCTGGCCCTCGGCTTCCTCGGCCCGGAAGAGGCGCTCCTGAGGGAATTCGGCGTGGAAACCGATCCGCGTTCCAACGCCAAGGCCGATTACGGCAAGTACGCGACCAACGTGGACAAGGTATTCGCCGCGGGCGACGCCCGGCGCGGGCAGTCCCTGGTGGTATGGGCCATCAACGAGGGCCGCGGCGCCGCCCGGGAGATGGACCGCTTCCTCATGGGAAATACCTGGCTTCCCTGAGCGGGCCGATTCAGCGCAAAAAACGGGGACCGCCCGGCTCATGCCGGGCGGTCCTTTTTTTCATTGCCGTGGCGCCCGCCGGGTCAAGCCCCGGCCTTTCCCCGGCTTTCCGGCAGGAGTTCCGTACCCCCCGTTGGGCCTTGGGTAAAGAAGGCCACGTGCCGGTTGAGCTCCGTCGACCGGTCGCTGAGGCTGACCGCGGTGGCGGCGAGCTCTTCCGACGAGGCGGCGTTCTGCTGGATGACGACGTCGAGCTGGTTCAGGGCCTCGGTAATCTGGTTGGCCCCGAGGGACTGCTCGTTGCTCGATGAGGATATTTCCTCGAGCATTTCGGTGGTGCGGAGGATATTGGGGACTATATTCGAGATGAGGGTTAGGGTCTTCTCTGCGGTTTCCACGGTTTGGCCCGAGAGTCCCGTGATTTCCGCCGCGGCGACCTGGCTGCGTTCCGCCAGCTTCCGCACCTCGCTCGCCACGACGGCGAAGCCCTTTCCCGCCTCTCCCGCCCTCGCGGCCTCGATCGCGGCGTTCAGGGCCAGAAGGTTCGTGTTACGTGAAATTTCCTCGATGATCGATATTTTTTGGGAAATGGTACGGATCGCCTCGACGGACCTTTCGACCATCTCGCCGCCGGCCTTCGCGTCCTCGGCGGTTTTCTGCGCGATCGCGTAGGTATCCCTGGCGTTATCGGAGTTTTGCTTGATGTTCGCGGCCATCTCCTCCATGGCGCTCGCGACCTCTTCCATGGAGGACGCCTGCTCGGTGGCGCCGGTGCTTACCTGGCTCGAAGTGGTGGTTATCTCCTCGGAACCGGTTTGGACGGCCTGGGAGGATAGTACCGTCTTCTCGATAATGTCCGCGAGCGAGGCGATCATGCTTTGGGTCGCCCGGGACAGGACCCCTAGTTCGTCCTTCCGGGCAACTATAGCGGGGGGAACCCGGGTATCGAGCCGGCCCAGGGCGAGCCGCTCCTGAACTGAGGACATGGCCGCTATCGGGCGCGATATCGTTCGGGCCACGAACACGGAAAGCGTTCCGAGCACGACCAGGGAAATCGCGCTCAAAAGCACCATTATCAATATCAGTTTGGTGACGGGCCGGTAAATCTCGCTCATGGTCGGTATGCCGAGGAGTTTCCATCCGCTGGAGAGCGTGTGGTAGCCGACAAGCTGCTCGCCCATTCCCGCGTTCAGGCGGAGTACCCCGGCGTCCTTGCCGGCGCTGCCCAACGCCTCGGCGATCCCGGCGTACAGGGGCCCGAGATCCTTGAGCGCCTTTCCCTGATCGGGCCCGAACAGGACCGTGTCGGAGGCGTTCACGAGGAGGAAACGGCCGGTTTCCAGAATTCGCTCGGCGGTAAAGGCCTCGTCCAGGGTCTTGATGAATATATCGGTCCCGACGACGCCGACGGCCTTCCCCCCGACGATTACCGATTGGGTAAGGGAAATGAGCTTGCCGTCGAAGCCTTCCCAATCGTAGGGATCGGTAATCGCCTTGCCGTTCTTTTCCGCCAGGGTAAACCAGTCCCAGGAAGCGTCCTTCATGTCCGCGCGGGCGTACCGGGTGTTGTATTTAAGCTCGACCGTGCGGTCAAGCTTCATGTTTTGGAAGGTGATGTGCCTGAGGGACGGGTCGCTATATTCAGGGGCCAGCCAAAGATAGTAATCGAGGGTGTTGAACCGCTTGATCAGGCCCGAGGCGAGGGGCTTCAGGGACAGGAAATAGGGCATCAATTTCGCGGGATCGGACATCGTGGGAAAATCGACGGTTTCCTCGATGTACGACTTGAATACGTCCGTGCGGGCGAACACGTCGTCGAACTCCTTCTCGATCCGGTCTCCCCAGGACATGGTCCATTCGCTGAGGAGCCTTTGGGTGTCGTCCTGGATAAAATTCAGGGACTGGTTCGTCGCGACGATCGCGAAGGCGCCAAGTACCACGAAAAATATCCCGATGTTGACGGCGGTGAAAAAGGCCGATATTCGTTTCATTAGGAACCTCCTGGTCATACCCAAAATTATAAGGGTTTGTCCCCGGATTGCGCTCAATGAACGGCTTTTTTCCCGCGAAAGCGTCTCGCCCGCGATCAGGGAACCAGGTAAAACTCCAGGTCGTCGAAGTTCCCCCAATTGCCCGCCTTCGCGTCGATCCCTATGCCGATGGTGCATCGCCCGTTCGTCACCTCGAAGGCCGGGGTTTCGTAGACGGCCCATTTTTTCCAGCCCGTATTCACGATCCCGACCGACGCCTCCCCGCCGTTCCCGAAGTCCCGGGCAAAGAGGGCGATCGAGTTTTCGCCGCCCCCGCCCATGGCCGCGCATTTGAGGACGTATGTCCCGTTCGGCAGCCCCGTAAAGGTTCTCGTGAGGGTAGATCGGAAGGGCGTGGCGAGCCAGTATTTATAGGTCCATTTCCCGGTATGGGCGTTTGCCGCGTTGTTTTCCGCGAAGCACGCCCCCTCGGGTCCGGAGTAGGTCCAGCCCTCGAGGTTGCCCCGTTCGAAGGACGGGTCCCCGACGAGGTTCTTGACCCGGGTGAAGGTCACTTCGGCGGCGACGGGCAGGCCGTATCCGGTCACGGTTCCCGCGACCGGAGCCGTACCTGTTTGCGACCGGTTCCCCAGGGGAGAGAGATCCCACTCGGCGGGAAGATAGCGGAAGGAATCGTCCGAGAAGGTGACCCGGACTCGTGGGGGGAGGGGTATCGTTTCGCCGGCCGTGGCGGTAACCCGAACCTTCGCCGCCTCGACGGGGACGGGCGGCGCGACGTCGGAGCCCGTGCGTACCCGGGAAAACACGTCGAGGGAGGGGAGGGCGTTTCCCGCAAAATCGAACATGGCCTGGTTGTCCCACGAGTCGCCCTCGCCGGTCCTCCAGCCCGCGCCGGGCACGGGTATCCACCCCGGTTCCCAGTAAAAAACGCCGATTCCCCGGCGGTCGGGCACCCCCGCCACCGCCGCGATCACGTCCCGCACGGCCGTGGCCTGGCCCTGAACGCTCGCCAGGTAGCCCCGCTCGCCGTCGTCGTAGGGCTTGAAGGCGTTGCCGAAACCGTCGCCGTCCGCCTCGGTGAAGCCGTAGGCAGTCTCCATTACGGCCACGTCCTTCCCGTACCGCGCGGCGACGTCCCGGAGGTTCGCCTCGAGGTCCGACACGGGTCCGTGCCAGTACGAATAATAGGAAAGGCCGATCACGTCGTAATCGATCCGGGCTTTCCGGATTTGGTCGAAGACCGTCCGGTAAAGGCCGTTGTCCCCGCCGTCGGCGAGGTGGATGGCGATCTTGATCGGGGCTTCGCCCTTCGTCGGCCTGTCGGCGTCCCGGACGGCCCTGGAGGCCCGGGCGAGGATGCGCACGAAGCCAGCGAAGCCTCCGACGGTCTCCCCGGAGGCCCCCCAAATTTTCCCGTCGGGCCAAAGCATGCCGTTATTGATCTCGTTGCCAATCTGAACCATGTCGGGCCTTGCGTCCTCGTCGGCCATGCGCCGGATTACGGCGCGGGTGTAGTCGTACAGGGCCTTTTCGAGCGCCTTCCCGGTCAGGCCTTTCCAGGCGGCCGGTTTGTTCTGCTTCCCCGGGTCGGCCCAAAAGTCGCTGTAGTGGAAGTCCAGGAGGACCTTCATGCCCAGGGCTTTCGCCCGTTTTGCGAGGCCGATGTCGCGGTCGAGGCCGTTGGTGCCCCCGCCGACCCGCTGCCCCTTGTTCGAGATGAGGTTGCCTCCCTCGATGACCGGCTGATCGTTCACCGGATCGTTCCAGAGCCGGAGCCGGATCCAGTTCACTCCCCGTTCCTTCAGGATGAGGAGCATGTCCTTTTCCTGTCCGTCCGCGTCGTAATACTTTCCCCCGCATTCCTCGATCTGGGCGAGGGAGGATATGTCCGCTCCCATGATGAAGGTATCCGTTATACCCGGAACGGGCCGTACCGTCAGCTCCCGGGCCGGGCAAAAGGCGCCGGGGAGAAGGGTACAGAGAACCGCGAGGGGAAGAATGGCTTTCATGGCATGCTCCTTGTTTAATTAACGCAACGCGCGTTGATAACGCGTAAGGCCTTACCCAGAATAGATTCGGTTTTCGGGGCGGGTCAAGGAAAAAGATTCGGGATGTTCTTGCAGGTCCCCCGCGTTCGACAGCCCTCAACCCGCTTGTCCAGGTTCGAGGCCCCATGCTATATTCCCGCCACGGAGACAAGGGGCCCATGGATCGGCGCGCGAGCGTCGGCGTTCCCCCCTCCCGGGGTACGGCGTGTTGTCAGGATTGGAGCGGCTTGGGTCGTCGAGGATCGGCGAGATCGTGGGCGGTCTCGACTCGGTATATGCGGAAATCGACCGCGCGCAGGCGCGATGGAAGGAATCGAGTCCCTTTCACTGCGCGGACGGATGCGGTTCGTGCTGCGTGGGCTTCGAGCCCGACGTGCTCGAAAGCGAGGCCCTGTACCTGGCCTTTTGGCTCCTTTCCACAGGCGATCCCCGCGCCGCTTCCATTCTGGAAGGCTCTTTCGTCCCGCCGCGGAGCGACCATGAATCGGGTTGCCCCTTCTTCGATCCCGTAAACCCCTACCATTGCACGGTGTACGAGGGCCGTTGCCTCATTTGCCGGCTTTTCGCCTATACCGGCGACCGGGGAAAGGACGGCCGGCCCCGCTGGAAGCCCTGCAAGTTCCTGCCCCTCGAGGGCCTCGACGGCGGGCTCGACCGGCGAGCCCAATACGGCGAAGAGGAGCTCCTCGCCCGGTTCGGCGCCGTGCCCCCGATCATGTCGGACATTACCGCCGGCGCCCTCGCCCTCGATCCCGATTCGGCCCACTCGCGGCTCCCCCTCCGGGAAGCCCTGCCCCGGGCGATCGCCCGGATTCGCATGATCCTGAGCTTCACCGAAGCGCCCACGGAACCGGAAAGCCCGGACCCGGAAGTGCCGAATCCCCTCGTATCCTGAAAAACCGCGGATTTTCGAATTGCTCCCCGATCGCCTCCCGTGATATTCTTCTCGCCGGAGGTAAGATATGTCCCATAAAATAGTAGGCGTCAACGAACGCCTGCCCCTGGCGAAGTGGATTCCCCTGAGTTTCCAGCACGTCTTCGCGATGTTCGGAGCGACGGTGCTCGTGCCGCTCCTCACCGGGCTCAACCCGTCCGCGGCCCTTTTCACCGCGGGTTCCGGAACCCTTCTCTATATCCTGATAACGGGGGCGAAGGTGCCCGCGTTCCTCGGATCGTCCTTCGCCTTCATCCCGCCGATCATCGGGATCGGGGCGGCCTACGGCATGCCCTACGCCCTCGGCGGAGCGGTGGTCGCCGGCTGTTTCTACGCCGTCGTGGCGGGAATCATCAAGCTGAGCGGAACCGCCTGGCTTGACCGCGTCCTTCCCCCGGTGGTAATCGGCTCGGTCATCATCGTGATCGGACTGAACCTCGCCCCCACGGCGATGGGCATGGCCATGAACGGCGCCGACGGCTACAGCCTCGTCTCCCTGTCCATCGCGGCTTTCACCCTCCTCGTCGCCATCGTCGCGACGATCTTCTTCAAGGGCTTCTTCAACGTCATCCCCATCCTTATCGCCCTGATCTCGGGATACCTCTTCACCTTCGTGATGGGCCTTTTCTTCCCGGCCTATCATCTCATAGACTTCGCGAAGGTTTCCGCCGCGCCCTGGTTCGCCCTGCCGACCTTCACCCTGCCGAAGTTCAACCTGATGGCCTCGCTTACTTTCGTGGTCGTTTCCCTCGCGACCATCGCCGAACACCTCGGGGACGTGATGGTCACGAGCCGCGTCGTGGGCGCCGACTTCTACAAGAAGCCGGGCCTCCACCGCACCCTCCTCGGCGACGGCCTCGCCACCGCCTGGGCGGCCTTCTGGGGCGGCCCGCCCAACACCACCTACGGCGAGAACATCGGCGTCATGGCGATTACCCGGGTGTATTCCGTGTGGGTAATCGGCGGCGCCGCGGTCATCGCCGTGCTCCTCTCCCTCATCACCAAGATCGGCGTCCTCATCCAGACCATCCCGACCCCGGTCATGGGCGGGATCTCGATGCTCCTGTTCGGAATCATCGCCTCGAGCGGTCTCCGTACCCTGGTGGAAACCGGCGTGGACTTCAAGTGCAAGCGCAACCTGACCATTTCCTCGGTCATCATGGTGATCGGAATCGGCGGCGGAAAGCTCGCCTTCAACCTCGGCAGCGGCCTCGAGTTCCAGCTCGCCGGCGTCGCCCTCGCCACCGTGGTGGGAATCATCCTCAACCTCGTGCTTCCCAAGACCGTCGATACGGCGGTGGCGGACTGATCCCGAAATTTCGGGAATACGCGGCGGGAAACCGCCGCGGAAGGGCCGGGCGCCAAGCGCCCGGCTTTTTTTTTCGCGCGGGTCCTCCGGGAACGTGCTACACTCTTGGGCATAAGGAAAGCCCCAATGAAAACCCGCATCGCGCCTTTCATCCTGTCCCTGTTTTTAACCGTTTTGCTCCCCTACGCCGCCTTCGCGTCCCCGGCTTTTTCCGAAATCTGGGGGTATCTCCTTTCGGGCGACGAGAAGAGCCTCGTACCGGAGGCATCGGTCACGGATATCGCCTACTTCGGCGCGGGGATGAACGCCTACGGCGCCCTCGTCGGGGTTCCTACCCGTTCCCGGATCAAGGACCGGAACGGCCGGGTACACCTCGTTGTGGCGGAAACCTCAAATCAGGCCCTTACCCATTTTTGTATCGACCCGCGTTTCGGCATCCGGGACGCCCTGGTCGAATCCATAGCGGCGGCGGCGGCGCCCTACGACGGCGTACAGATCGATTTCGAGGCGGTACCCCCTGCGGACGCGGCGAATTTCCGCGACTTCCTGATGGAGCTCTCCCGGGCGATGCTTCGCTACGGCACGGAGAAAACCCTTAGCGTCGCCCTTCCCGCGCGCACCCGGAAGATCGTCGACCCTTACGAGTACGGCTCGATATCCGCGGTGGTGGACCGGGTTATCGTCATGGCCTACGACGAGCATTGGAGCGGCAGCGCCCCGGGCCCCATCGCTTCCCTCGCCTGGTGCGGACGGGTCGCCACCTATGCCCGGGACGTTATCGGCGCCGAAAAACTCGTCATGGGCATTCCCTTCTATGGCCGCGCCTGGGGCGACGTGAACCCCTCCAAGGCGTACAAGTTCAGCTCCCTCGGCAATCTCATGGCGGACAAGGGCATCGCCGAGATAAACCGTACCGAGGGAATTCCCTGGTTCGAATACGTCGAAACCGTGCGGGTAAAGGTGTTTTTCGAGGATTCCCGTTCCGTGATCGAGCGGGCCGCCCTGTATCGGGAGCGGGGAATCTCCGGCTTATCCTTTTGGAGACTCGGCCAGGAGGACCCGGAAATTTGGTCCGCCCTCAAGACCTCGGGAAACCTGGCGGTAAAATATTGATAAAATTTGCCTCTATTGAATCTTCAGATTGAACATATATACGAATTCATGGTATAAATATGCAAAATAAAGAGAGTCGGGGCTTGCAAAGGCGCATGTCCGGCCATCGGATACCAGGAGGTACTCAATGTCCTTTAATGAAATGTACGGGATGAACGCGTTCGGCGATTCTGTCATGAGGGATCGGCTTCCCAAGGCGATTTATAAGGAAGTCAAGGCCGTTCAGGCGGGCGAATGCGAGCTGACCGTCGCGTGTGCCGAGGTCGTCGCGAACGCCATGAAGGATTGGGCCATCGAAAAAGGCGCGACCCACTACACGCACTGGTTCCAGCCGATGACCGGCCTTACCGCCGAAAAGCACGATTCCTTCATCTCCCCGACCGCCGACGGCCTCGCGATCGTCGAGTTCTCCGGCAAGGAGCTCATCCAGGGCGAGCCCGACGCGTCCAGCTTCCCCTCGGGCGGCCTCCGCGCCACCTTCGAGGCCCGCGGCTACACCGCCTGGGACGTGACCAGCCCCGCGTTCATCAACGACGAGGGCAACACCAAGACCCTCGTCATCCCTACCGCCTTCGTCGGCTACCACGGCGAGGCCCTCGACAAGAAGACCCCGCTCCTCCGCTCCATGCAGGCCGTGAGCGATTCCGCCGTCGCGGTGCTCCACGCCATGGGCAACACCGCCCCGAAGCGGGCCATTTCCACCGTCGGACCCGAGCAGGAATACTTCCTCGTCGACGAGAAATTCTTCGCCGAACGCCAGGACCTCCGCCTCACCGGCCGCACCGTGTACGGCGCCCTTCCCCCGAAGGGACAGGAACTCGAGGACCACTACTTCGGCAAGATCCCCGAGCGCGTCGCCGCGTTCATGTCCGAGCTGAACGAGGAACTTTGGAAGGTCGGCATCCCCGCTAAGACCCAGCACAACGAGGTCGCCCCGAACCAGTTCGAGCTCGCGCCCATCTACGGGTTCTCCAACGTCGCCACCGACCACAACCAGCTCGTCATGCAGACCATGAAGAAGGTCGCGCGCCACCACGGGCTCGTCTGCCTCCTCCACGAGAAGCCTTTCCGCGGCGTGAACGGCTCCGGCAAGCACAACAACTGGTCCATCGGCACCGACGACGGCCAGAACCTGCTGAACCCCGGAAAGACCCCCCAGGAAAACCTGACCTTCCTCGTGTTCGTCGCCGCGGTCATCAAGGCCGTCGACACCTACGCGCCGCTCCTCCGCCTCTCCGCCGCGAATACCGGTAACGACCACCGCCTCGGCGCCAACGAGGCCCCGCCCGCGATCATCTCGATCTTCCTCGGCGACCAGCTCCAGGACATCTTCGAGGGCATCGCGACCGGCAGGACCATCACTTCCGGCGAGGGCAAGAAGCTCGAGCTCGGCGTGACCACCCTGCCCAAGCTCCCGAAGGACATGACCGACCGCAACCGCACGAGCCCCTTCGCCTTCACCGGCAACAAGTTCGAGTTCCGCATGGTGCCCTCCAGCGAGTCCATCTCCGGCCCGAACTTCGTGCTCAACACCATCGTCGCCGAGGTGCTCGACGAGTTCCTCCCGAAGCTCAAGGGCGCGAAGGATCTCGCCGCCGCGGTCAAGGACATCGTGACCGACACCTGGAAGAAGCACGGACGCGTCGTGTTCAACGGTAACGGCTACACCGACGAGTGGGTCAAGGAAGCCGCCAAGCGCGGCCTCCCGAACCTCACCAGCTCCGTCGAGGCCTGGCCCTATTTCGCGAAGGAAGACTCGGTCAAGATCTTCACCAAGCACAACGTGCTCACCAAGGAAGAGATCCATGCCCGCCTGGACATCGTCCTCGAGAAGTACTCCAAGCAGATCAACATCGAGGCAGGCGTCGCCTTCGAGATGGCCACCCGCGAAATCCTGCCCGTGTGCGCCGACTACGCGGTCGAGCTCGCCGCCCAGCTCCAGACCCTCGAGGGTTCCGGCGTGAAGTCCGCCTCCCTCAAGAAGAAGCTGACCGACGTGTCCGCCCTGATCGAGGAAGCGGCCGTCGCCGCCGACAAGCTCGAGGCCGCCCGCGCCGCCGCCCAGGACGTTTCCGACGTCCTCAAGCAGGCCGAAGCCTTCCGGGACAACGTGTTCACCGGCATGGAAGCGGTCCGCGTCCCCGTCGACAAGCTCGAGAAGCTCCTCCCGAAGGAGTACTGGCCCATGCCGACCTACATGGACCTGCTGTTCACCATCTGATTTCAGTCGCGTGAATGAATAGTCGAGCCGGCTCCCGAAAGGGGGCCGGCTTTTTTTTATTGCGGTGGGAACGCGGTGCGGTCGGCCAGAAAGCCCGGGCGCCGCGGCCGCGGGTTTGAAGGGAGCCTTCCCGAAGGGGCGGGGCGCGCGGGGACGGGCTCGCGCGTTCGGCGGCGCCCTGCCTCCCTCCTACCTTTTACCCCCGCTCCCGTGCAGGGCTTCCGTCTTCTCCAGTTCCAGCTTGAGCGCGCCGATCGAAAGGAGCACCTCCGCGAGGGAAAGGGCGAGGGAGGCCGTCAGGGCGAGAAGGCTCGCCGCGAACAGGGCTTCGGCGATCGCGGTGAGCCCGGTGAAGATGAAAAGCATGCAAACGACGCAGAAGAGAAAGCTCAAGACCCCGAACAGCTGGGTGTATTTGATCAGGGACAGCCGAATCCTGAAATTGTGCAGCTGCCGGTAAATCCCTTCCTCGCGTTTCTCCGCGTAAAGCGCCACGAATTGGCGCACGAGATTCGCCACCGCGAGAAAGCGGTTGGTGAACGCGAGCATCCACAGGGATATCGCCGAGAAGAGCAGGGCCGGCGTGGTTATGTTGAATTCCATTATTTTCCTCCGTTTCGAATATACGGAAAAATGGGGCCGATCGTCCCCTTAGGTGAAGTCACCCGATTGACATGATGATCATATGAACATATATTCAAATGAGAGGAAAATCATGGACGAACACCAGAAAGCCCCGGGCGGCGAGCACGAATCGGGGCAGGAAGAACGGATAAGGGCGGCCCGGGAGCAGATGCCCGGGGAGGAGCTCCTCGCGGAAGTGGGGGACTTTTTCCGGACCTTCGGCGACTCGACCCGGATCAGGATCGTCTCGGCCCTCACGGGTGGCGAGCTGTGCGTGGCCGATATAGCCGCGACCCTCGACGTCTCGGTTTCGGCGATTTCCCACCAGCTCAGGATTCTCAGGCAGGCGAAAATCGTCCGCACGAGGCGCGAGGGTAAGCAGATTTTCTATTCGATAAACGACGATCACGTGGGGGTGCTCTTTTCGGTCGCCCTCGAGCACGTGATGGAATAATAGAGGGGAGAGATTGATGGGTTGTTCATGTTGCGGCGATACGTGCGATGCGGGGCCGGTCCTCGCGAAAAAAGGGCCCGATGCTTCCGAGGTCGGCCGGAGGGCGAGGCACGAGTCGAGGGTTCAAACGATACGGTTCGCGCTTTCCTTCGCGCTCTTCGCGGCAGGGTATGCCGTGCCCACGGGATCCGCCCTGAGGCTCGCGTTGTTCGTGACCTCCTGGCTCGTGTCTGGCTACCGGGTGGCGTTGCACGCCCTTCGTAATATCGCGAAGGGCGGGGTATTCGACGAAAATTTCCTGATGACCGTCGCCACGGTCGGCGCCTTCGCCATCGGCGAATGGCCCGAGGGCGCCGCGGTCATGCTTTTCTATAATTTGGGCGAACTCGTGCAGGAGTCGGCGGTGGCGAAATCCCGCCGCTCCATTTCCGACCTGGTGGACGTGCGGCCCGATACGGCGCGGCTCGCGGATTCCGGCGAGATCGTCCATCCTTCCGTGGTTGCCCTGGGCTCGATCATCCGGGTCGTCCCGGGGGAGCGGGTTCCCCTGGACGGAACGATCGTGTCGGGGACCACCGCCTTCGATACCGCATCGCTCACCGGTGAAAGCCTTCCCCGGCCGGCGGGTCCCGGGGACAGGGCGCTTGCGGGCTTCATTAACGGCTCGGCCCCGGTCGATATCCGCACCGAGACCGGCTTCGCCGACACGGCGGCCGCGAAGATGCTCGCGCTCATCGAGGACGCCCAGCACCGCAAGGCCCGGGCAGAACGGTTCATCACCGCCTTCGCCCGGATCTACACCCCCATCGTCACGATAGCCGCCGCGGCCATGGCCGTGCTGGTTCCCCTGGGAATTCTCGCCGCGTCGGGCTCGATCGCCGACGGAAGCCTCTTTACGTCGGGCGGGCCGGTCTTCTCGGAATGGGTCGGCAGGGCCCTCGTGTTCCTGGTCATTTCCTGTCCCTGCGCCTTCGTAATCTCGGTTCCCCTCGGCTATTTCGGCGGGATCGGGGGCGCGGCGAAACGGGGCGTGCTCGTAAAGGGCGCGGACTTCCTCGACGTCCTCGCCCGCACCAAGGCGGTGGTGTTCGACAAGACCGGCACCCTCACCACGGGGCGCTTCAAGGTCACCGGGATACAGGCCTCCGAGGGGGGCGCGAAGGAATCCGTGGCGAGGCTCGCGGCGGTCGCCGAGGCGCATACCACCCATCCCCTGGCCCTCGCGATCCGGGAGGCCTTTTCCGAATGGGCAGGGCACGAAAGCGCCGCGGCGGATTACGCGGAACGCCCGGGGTTCGGGGTGTCCTGCCGCCTGGAAGGCGCGGAAATACTCGCCGGTTCCCCGGCGTGGCTCCGCGAGAAGGGCGTTCGGGACGTTCCCGAAATGCCGGCGGAGGCGAGGGGCCAGACTTCGGTCGAAATCGCCCGTGGCGGCAAGTGGGCGGGGCGGGTAACCCTGGAAGACGCGCCGAAGCCCGACTCGGCCGAGGCGATCAGGCGGTTGCGGGGCCTCGGCATAGAACGCCTGGCGATGGTCACCGGCGACGGCGAGGCGGCGGCCAGGAGAACTGCAGACGCCCTCGGGATAGAGGAGATTCACGCCGAGGTACTGCCCCACCGGAAGGTGGAGGTCTTCGAGGCGATCCGCGATTCCGTGATCGCGAGATACCCGAAGGGAACGGTAGTCTTCTCTGGGGACGGCATCAACGACGCGGCGGTCCTCGCCCGCTCGGACGCGGGCATCGCGATGGGAGTGCTGGGAAGCGACGCGGCGATAGAGTCGGCCGACGTGGTGATCGCCGACGACAATCCCTCGAGGATCGCCGACGCGGTCCTCGTCGCGCGGAAAACCCGCGCGATCGTCGCCCAGAACATCGTCCTATCCTTCGTCGTCAAAATCGGGTTTCTCGCCCTCGGGGCGGCGGGAATCGCCACCCTTTGGGAGGCCGTCTTCGCCGACGTGGGCGTGGCGCTCCTCGCCACCCTGAACGCGGTCCGCGCCCGCTCCGCCGGGGTCAGATAGACAGTCCCGATCGTTTTATGATATGATAGATTTCGTCGCGCCGGCGTGGCGAAATCGGTAGACGCAGCAGACTCAAAATCTGCCGCCAGCAATGGTGTATCGGTTCGAGTCCGATCGCCGGCACAGAATGAGCGCCGCAAGTTTTTGGAATACGAAAACTTGC
>QKCE01000095.1 GCA_003245785.1 Spirochaetales bacterium
GAAATTTGTACCCTCCGACGAAATCATTTGGGACGAGCGATTGAAGGACGATGGCAAGGACCCGATTCGTCCCTGGTTCCAGGCTTCCGTGGATTTGGGCGACCATATCGGCGTGCGTTTCGGCTATATTCCCCCGCGATCTTCCGAACCCGAATGGTACTATCTCTCCCACTCGGATTACGACGGGATCGGCGGGCTGGCGGATATTCTCCGGGAGCGGGGATACGAGCCGGGACCGCTTCCTACGATTCCCCACGAAACGGAACCTTCCTGGTGGCCTTTCTTCCGCAGTCTGCCTAAGTACCTCACGTCCCGGGATCGGGTTGAATGGCGCAAGCCCTTCGGAAATCCGCGGGTGCCCGATAGCCAGGTGCCCCCGGAGTCGGTGGCGTGGCACGTGTTCGACGAAACCGACACCGCGAGGATAATCGAGGCGTGCCGCGGCAGGGAGTTTACGGTGAATTCCTTCCTCCTCTCCGGCCTGGGTTCCGCCCTGTTCGTCGACGTCGCCGAGTCTACCGAGCGGATGAAGTGGATGGTTCCGGTCAATCTGAGGGGCAAGGTCACGCGCACGAGAGACAGCGAAAACCACGTCAGTTTCGTGACCGTGCCCATGGAACGCCTCGACGATCCCTCGACGGTACATCGAAAGATATACGGCGCCCTTGAAAAAGGCGACCATTGGGCGAACTGGAACGCCTATACCGCGACCCTGGGGCTGCCCCACGGACTCAAGCGCGCGCTGGTTAGAATGGACCGGGCGACGAGCGAATTGATGGTGGGCGCGTTCTCCAACATCGGGACCTGGAACGGAAACGGCGAGTTCGATCTCGAGGGGGATTGGCTGTTTGCCCCCCCCGCGATGAGATTTTTCAAGATAGCGGCAGGCTGCGTCACCTGGCGGGGCCGGCTCAGCCTGTGCATGCACCTGCATCCGGAAATATCCTCGGATCCGGCGGATGCGAAGGCCTGGGTCGACGCGTGGGTGAGGGAGATTCAAGCCGCGTTCGAGTAACGGAGGTTTTTCAATGAAGGAAGCGCACGCGTCAGTCAACGTTGCATTCATCCGTCGGCACGTTTTCGTCGTCGGCTTGGGGATTGCCTTTTTCCCATTGGTCCTGCTCGCGCCTTTCGCGTACTTTACCGGGTTCTTTACCCTTCCGGAACTGATCCGGACCCTTACCATGCCGCAGAATTACCTCGTCCTACTGCTGGAAATGGTCGTCTATCTCGTCATCTGCCAAATAATTCTCGTCGGCCTCGAAGGCGAGACCGAGGAAAACGCGGTAGTTCGGCGCTTTTCCCGTCTCCTTTTCATGGGAATAGTGTCGGTTGCCATGGAGTTGGCGGTCGCGACCGTAATAGTCGTGGTTTTCGTGCGGGCAGAATTCTCCCGGCCCGTCAGGATTACCCTGGGGTTCGTTTCGGCCTTCGAGCTCATGATCATGATACCCTTCGTCGCCCGGCTGATAAACGCGATGGAACTCTATATACGGGACCGGTTCCCGAGGGCAGGTCAATGGTTCACCCTTCGCTGGAAGCTCTTTTTTTACGTGGGCGGCATATTTACCGGTACCGCGCTGTTCCTATTCATGACCAACATCACCGCGAGTTTCGCACCGGAATCCGGGCATACCCTCGCGGTCGGCATCGTATACCTTAATATCATCGCCTGCGCCGTGGCCCTCGCCGAGGTCGGCGTGCTGATAGGCCAGTTGTCCCGCTATATCATCGACCCGCTTTCCACCCTCGTGGATACTTTCGCGACCGGTTCATCCGGCGATTTGAGGGTCAGGTCGATTCCTGTCACCACCGACGAGATCGGCAACGCGATGCATTCCGCTGACAGTTTTTTCACCCTCCTTCGGGACAACATGACCAACCTCAGGTCGTTGCTCGACGGTTTGGTGGATTTGAAGGATACCTTGACCGTCCAGATTAACGGGACGGTATCCGCGATCGGCCGCATTTCGGAGAATTCGGAGCGCGTCCGCTCCCGCATCGGGGAACAGAGCGTGAACGTGAACCAGACCGCCGCCTCGATAGAGGAGCTCGCCCGGAACATCGATTCCCTCGGGAACCAGATTACCAGGCAAAGCGAGCAGGTCGCGAGTTCCACCCGGGCCATCGAGATACTCCTCGGGGCGAACCGCAATATCTTCGGGGTTACCGAGGAAAACTCGCAAAACGCCTCGGCCCTCGTCGAGCTCGTAAACTCGAGCCAGGGAGCCCTCCGGACGATGATCGAGGAAATCGGCTCCATCGCGAAAAATTCCGAGCACCTCGCCGAGGCGAACGAGCTTATCGCCAACGTATCGAACCAGACGAACCTGCTCGCCATGAACGCCGCGATAGAGGCGGCTCACGCGGGCGACGCGGGCAAGGGTTTCAGCGTGGTCGCCGACGAAATTCGCAAACTCGCCGAAATGTCCGCGGAACAGTCCAAGACCATAAGCCAGAACCAGGGACAGATGCTCAAATCCATCGAGACGATCGTGCGCGATTCGGAAAACGTGGAGAGGGTTTTCGGGGACATTCAACTCGCGGTCCGCCAGGCGGACGACCTGAACAGAAAGATGAAGGATTTCGCGGCGCGATCGGACGAGAGCGGCGCCCAGGTCTCGGAATCCCTGGCGAGCATTTCGGAAATAACCTCGTCGGTTCGGTCGAGTTCCGACGAAATGCGGCAGGGCAACGCCGAGATGCTCCAGGCCGTAACCCAGCTCCGCCGTATAAGCGGCGATATCGACGGCGCCATGGGCGACCTCGGCAGGGGCATCGCCTCCGTCTCGGAAGCGAGCGCGCAAATGCAAAATGCCAACGAGCATACGGACGCCGCGACAGGCCGACTTGGCGAAATAATCGGGCATTATATCGTATGAATTTCCGGCATGAATTTACGACATACCGCAATGTCGTAAATTCATGCTTTTTTACCGCCGTATTCTGCATAAATATGCATCTACTGCTTGATTTAATCCGACAATTCAGGTAATTTTTCACTACCGA
The DNA here is from genome assembly GCA_003245785.1 of Spirochaetales bacterium. Taxonomy (GTDB): domain Bacteria; phylum Spirochaetota; class Spirochaetia; order Treponematales; family Treponemataceae; genus Teretinema. The sequence goes on from QKCE01000095.1 coordinate 3,010, forward strand.
GAATGCAGGAGTTCGATGCCCGCGACCGGCTTTTTCACGGTCGCGCATGGAATTCCATTTTTTTTGGCCTGAAGGCCACCACTCCGTTCGGGAACAGGGTATGGACCCGCGTAACCCGGACGGAAAAATACGGTATCGAGGAGGAATGAGCAATGTGTGGAATCGTCGGCGCCTTTGACATCAAACAAAATACGGAGCCATTCCGTAATCAGATCCTGCGAATGGCGAAAACCCTGCGCCACCGCGGTCCGGACTGGTCCGGCATTTATTCCGGGGAGAAAGCGGTCCTCGCCCACGAGCGACTCGCCATCGTGGACCCCCTTTCGGGAAACCAGCCGCTTTTCAGCAAGGACGGGAAGCTCGCCCTGGCGGTCAACGGCGAGATTTACAATCATATGGAGATCCGCGAGCGCTATAAAGATAAATACGAGTTTCTGACCATGAGCGACTGCGAGGTAATCCTCGCGCTCTACCGGGACAAGGGTCCTGATCTCCTCGAGGAACTCAACGGCATCTTCGCCTTCGCGCTGTACGATATCGAGAAGGACGAATACCTCGTCGGACGCGACCACATCGGCATCATCCCCCTCTATCAGGGGTGGGACTCCGAGGGCCGTTACTACGTCGCCTCGGAAATGAAGGCCCTCGAGGGCACCTGTACCGAGATCCGGGAATTCCTCCCGGGAACCTATTACTGGAGCGGGACCGACAAGACGGTCACCTGGTATGCCCGGGACTGGATGGAATACGACGCGGTCAAGGACAAGGTTACGGACATCAAGGCCCTCCGCGAGGCCCTCGAGGCGGCGGTCAAGCGACAGCTCATGAGCGACGTGCCCTACGGCGTGCTCCTTTCCGGCGGGCTCGATTCCTCGGTTATCGCCGCGGTAACCCAAAAGTTCGCGAAAAAGCGGATCGAGAGCAACGACACCCAGGAAGCCTGGTGGCCCCGGCTCCACTCCTTCGCCGTCGGACTGCAGGGGTCCCCGGACCTCGCGGCGGCCCGAAAGGCCGCGGACTTTATCGGCACCGTGCACCACGAGATACACTTCACCGTACAGGAAGGCCTCGACGCCATCCGCGACGTGATTTACCACATCGAGACCTACGACATCACCACGATCCGCGCATCTACCCCGATGTACCTCCTTTCCCGGGCGATCAAGTCCATGGGGATCAAGATGGTGCTTTCCGGCGAGGGCTCGGACGAGCTTTTCGGCGGGTACCTTTACTTCCACAAGGCCCCGGACGCGAAGGAACTCCACGAGGAAACGGTACGGAAGCTTTCCAAGCTCCACCTCTACGACTGCCTAAGGGCGAACAAGTCGCTTGCCGCATGGGGCGTCGAAGGCCGCGTTCCCTTCCTCGACAAGGAATTCATCGACGTCGCCATGCGGATGAACCCGAAGGAAAAGCTTTCCGGAAAGGCCGGGGACGGCAGGATCGAGAAATGGGCGCTCCGCGAAGCCTTCAAGGATATGCTGCCCGAGGAAATCGTGTGGCGCCAGAAGGAGCAGTTCTCCGACGGCGTGGGCTATAGCTGGATCGATTCACTGAAGGCGCTTTGCGAGGAGAAGGTCTCCGACGATCAGTTTGCCCGGGCGGCCGACCGCTACCCCGTAAACACGCCGATGACCAAGGAACAGTACTATTACCGTACCATTTTCGAGGAGTTTTTCCCCTCGTCGAGCGCGGCGAAAACCGTGGCCTACGAGGCAAGCGTTGCCTGCAGCACCGCGAAGGCCCTTGAATGGGACGCAACCTGGAAGAACATGAACGATCCGTCGGGCCGTGCGGTCGCGGGGGTTCACGACAAGGCGTATTGAGATTGATGGAAAAGCGGGATGATATCCCGCTTTTTTTTTGCAAAACCATCTACCTACCGGTCGGTAGATTCATGAATTATCTACCGACCGGTAGGTAGACATCTTGACAATCTACCGATCGGTAGATAAATATAGAACCATGGATGAAGTACAGGATAAACGGACAGCCATCCTCGAAACCGCGCTCGGACTTTTTGCCCTGAAGGGATTCGATTCGGTTGGCACTCAAGAGATCGTGGATACCGCGGGGGTCAGCAAACCCATGCTGTATCATTATTTCGGCCATAAACGGGGATTACTCGACTCGATTATCTCGGAATACGGGACCGCCCTGTTCCGGAAGATAGAGCGAGCCTCCGAATACAACCACAATATCGTGCTGACCCTCAACACGATTACCAGGGAACACGTTCAATTCGGCCTGGCCAACCAATCCTTCATACGACTGAAAATGACCCTCTCTGTATCCGCTCCCGATAGCGAAACCTATGCGGCTTATCGTCCGCTTCGGGAAGGCTTGAACCAATGCTTTGAAAATCTTTTCATCGCGGCGGCCCAGGATCACGGGAACATGAAAGGCCGCCACAAGGCATACAGCGAGTCCTTCCAGGGGATGCTCGGGATTTGGACCCTGCTCTTCCTCAATAAGGAACTCGAACTCAACAATCAAACCCTGGAACGGGCCGTTCACCAGTTCATGCATGGGATATTCTCCTGAAACATTCAAAAAAATTTTGAGTGTCCGGACAAAACCGGATTGTCATGAGTAGGACACGCGAAAGAGATTGTCTTGATTATCTACCGATCGGTAGATTCTTGTGTCAGATATCTACCGACCGGTAGGTAGATTAATCACCATTCGATCTACCGACCGGTCGGTAGATCATCCATGGAGGAATCATATGCGTACCAATATCACTTCCGAGACCTTTTATCACATTTACCCCCTCGGCGCGTGCGGGGCTCCGTCCCGTAACGACTTCACCTCACCCGCGGGGGCGGGAATCCGGAAGCTCATCGATTCCCTTCCCCGACTCTCGGCTCAGGGGATAACCGCGATTTACATCGGGCCCCTGTTCGAATCGACCGCCCACGGGTACGATACCCTAGATTACCGCTGGGTCGACCGCCGCCTCGGCACCAACGACGACCTCAAGGCTTTTACCGCGGCATGCCATGCCCGGAACATCAAGGTCGTCCTGGACGCGGTGTTGAACCATACGGGCCGCCATTTCTTCGCGTTCCGCGACCTGCAGGAGAGGGGCGTCGACTCTCCGTATCGCGACTGGTATCGCGGCGTGGATTTCTCGGGTAAAAGCCCGCTCGGCGACGGGTTCTCGTACGAGGGATGGAGCGGTCATTACGACCTCGCGAAGCTCGATACGGGCAATCCCGGCGTGAGGGAACACCTCTTTTCGGCGGTCCGGTTCTGGATCGAGACCTTCGATATCGACGGGCTCAGGCTCGACGCGGCGGACGTCCTGCCGGGCGAGTTCATGGACGCACTAGCAGCCTTCACGCGCTCGCTCAAGGGCGATTTTTGGTTACTGGGAGAGGTGGTTCACGGCGATTACCGCGAATGGGCGCGGGAAGGTCGACTCGATTCGGTCACGAATTACGAACTGTACAAGGGGTTGTGGTCGAGCTTCAACGACGAAAACTTTTTCGAGATCGCATGGACCCTCAACCGACAATTCGGTCATGAGGGAATGTACCGACACCTTGCGCTGTATAACTTCGCGGACAATCACGACGTCGTCCGCGTCGCCAGCGTGCTGAAAAAACCCGGGCATTTATTCCCGCTTTACGGGCTCTTGTTTACCGTCCCCGGAGTTCCTTCCATTTATTACGGAAGCGAATGGGCCATCGAAGGCGAACGTACCGAACAGAGCGACGCCGCGCTCCGGCCGGCCCTCGACCTCGAGTCAGACCGTTCGATTGGCGGCATCGGGGCGGATCTCGCGAGGGAGATCGCAAGATTCATCAAAATCAGGAAAGACCTGCCCGCCTTGCGCGAAGGCGAATACCGGCAACTCTTCGTCGCGTCGCGGCAATTCGCCTTCTCCAGGGAAATAACCGGGGGCACGGGCCGGGGGGTCAAGGTAATCGTCGCGGTCAACGCGGCGGATACCCCGGAAACGATCGACATCGCGATGCCTGAAAGCGGAGTATGGACCGACGCGCTCGACGGAAACGCGCGCTTTGAAGAAAGCGACGGCACGCTGAGCGTTTCGGTCGGCCCCTCCTGGCTAAGGATACTCGTCAAGGACTGAAGGTCGTTATCCGGTGATTCCCGAGAAAAAGGCCGCCTTTGCCCCGTCCTGGGCCTTGATCACCTGGTCGCAAAAGGAATCGAACTCCGGATCCGGCACCTGCGTCGCGGGATTATCCAGCAGGTACCGCACGCACCGCCTCGCCCCTTCGTCGAACCGGATGGTCGCGGTAAAGCCCGGTACCAGTCGCTTGATCTTTGTATTGTCGAAAACCACGGTGTTGGCTTTGTCGCCCGAGAGGGTCCCGGTGTATTCGGGGTCGCAGGCGGAAAGGAAATCGCTGGCAACGTGGTACTTCATTACGGGGACGCCGAGGGCATCGCCGATGCGGTCGTAAATCTGGTCCCAGGTAAGGGACTCGTCCGAGGTGATATGGAAGGCCTCGCCGATCGCCGCGGGATTCCCCATGACGCCGCAGAAAGCCTTCGCGAAATCGTCGGTATGGGTGAGCGTCCACAGGGACGAGCCGTCGCCGTGAATGAGCACGGGCCGTTTCCGGATTATGCGGTCCACCACCTGCCAGCCGCCGTTTTTCCCTTGCACCGCGACGGGTAGGTACCGATCATCGTAGGTATGGCTAGGCCTGACGACGGTGACGGGAAACCCCCGGGCGCGATATTCGCCCATGAGAAAATCCTCGCAGGCGATTTTGTTCCTCGAGTATTCCCACAGGGGATTCGCGAGGGGCGTCGACTCGGTGATGCGATAGTGTCCCAGGGGCTTCTGGTAGGCAGAGGCGGAACTGATAAAGATGAATTGCCTCGTTCTCCCGGAAAACAGGCGAACGTCCCGTTCCAGCTGCCCGGGAACGAAGGCGATGAAGTCGACGACGACGTCGAAGCGAAGGTCATCGATGAGCTCGGCCACGCGTCTTTCGTCACGGTTGATATCGGCCACGAGTTCGTTCACCCCGGCGGGGACACGCTCCTTTCTCGTGCCGCGGTTGAGAAGCCATAAATCCCACCCCTGCTCGAGGGCGCGACGGGTAATCCCTCCGCTTATGGTACCGGTGCCTCCTATAAACAACGCCTTCATCGATGCCTCCTCAGTAGAGTTACCAGTATAAACCCGAATGGAGGGCTGTCAATCGAGGCGCCTCGGGAAAGGGTCGATTTCGGGCATCCGGGACTTCGCGAGCGACAACTAGGGACCATGCGATACATTGCGCGGAGGAGGCAGCCCTGTCACGTCTCCCGGAGATTTACCCCGGTACCCTTGGTCGCCATCCTTGCAGCGGTGCTGTCGCTGGGGGGCTGCGACTTACCCATGTCCATGTTATTCGACGAAACCGACTGCCTCGTCGTGCCTGGTGCCCCCCACCCGGCCCTTGCGGCTTGCGGAGGGGAAGCGAACGTTTCATGGACGGTCAGATGGCGGGACGATGGGGGGAAACTTCGCGAGCTGCGACACGTGACGGAACCCACGGTAATAAGGCTTCCCTCCCGGGGAGTAACCCCGGTCATCCTCATCGAGGAATCGTCCTTGCCCGGCTATTCGGCCGCGCAAGTCCCGGCGGCGGGAGCCCTTTTTCCCCAGCACGCGTCCGAGGGAACGCGTTATCCCGAGCTGAAGCCCGACCGGATCAAGGGCGCGACGGCCCGTTGCGCGGAGGCGGTCGTCGCGAACGCTCCCGGCGGTAATGCCGAAGGCATGGCGATCGTTTCGGGCTTCGACTGGCTTCGGCTGGACGCTCTCGTAGGGGAACTCGAGTACCCCGCCCAGGCGGACGTCGAGGGTATCGCGAGGCGCATTTTGGGAAGTTCCTTCTCCTCGCGTTATGCCGTCGGGGTTCCCGGCGAATATCTCGAGATCGGGCCATGCGCGCCCTTTGAGCCGGGAGACCTCCTCTTCCATGCCGATCCGGCGGTTCCACCGGTACCGTTTACCGCGGACGGGCTGGCGAGGGTTTCCGTCCATGACGGCTTAAACAGGTTTTTCTCTGCTCGGGGAACGCTGGATCTCGAGTCCGCTGACGGGCAAATTGTCTGTACTTTTTTCCTCTCCTATGATTGAATGGTTTCATGAGCCGAATACTGCCCTGCTTCCTTGCCGTCGCCGTCGTATTGGGCGGGTGCGCCCGTACTTCCCCCAAAATTGCCGAAATCCAAGACGCCGAAACCGCCCCCGCGCAATCCGCCGGTCCCGAGTGGTACTGGTTTTCCGATTCGGGCATACATAAGGCCGATTCCCCCGCGAACATACCGGGACGGAATTTCGTTCCCTGGACCGAGGCGGTGCGCGTGGCCGACACGGCAATCGTGGACGGAACGCCTTCTTTCCTGATCAATCATCTCGGGGTCCTCGCCGCCGGCGCGTCGGGCGCGACCGTCAGGACGGACCCGGCCCGGTTCCCCAACCACTCCGCGGGGGGCTTCTACCGAACCGAAAACGGCATGGCGATCCGGCTTTACCGGGACAGCCTGTTCGCCGAGGATACGAAGAGCGGCATCGCCCTCGCCGGTTACGATCCCGCGGATGGGACCTTCACGGATCTCCTCTACGCCGCAGACCTCGGGCTTCCTTCCCAGGCGCAGTGCGTCGCCCTCGACAGGATCGGCTCGCGCTGGTACGCGGCGTTCAAGGACGAAAAGAACGGGAAGGTCAATTTCGATTACCTCGAATTCCCCGCGTTTCCCGCCAGGAATCCCGAAACCGGGGCCTATGACCTTTCCGCGTTCCGAAAGCTCGACGCTTCCGCCTATCAGGATTCCGTCGCACCTTTCGCCTGGTCCGTAGCCCCCGAGCAATTGCGGACCCTCCTCGCGGCAATTCCCGACGAGGCGGCGCTTTCGGTCCGCGTGCATAGCCGTTCCGCCCGGGCCCCGCAAACCTACGTCCGCGAAGGCTCTGGCGATCCGCTCGCCTGCCGCGCCTGGCTTACCGACGATACGGCGTCCGCGCTTTTCGCCGACGGTACCTTCTATTTCCGCGCCGATAATTCCACCGACACGGTCAAATCGTTACGCCTTCCCGCCCTCTCGCGGGGGTACGTATACGGCGAATACGCGATCGTCGGGAAAAAACTCGTAGCCTCATGGGAAGAACAGCGGTTTTATGAGACCGGAAGGGCCGGTTTTCTGGAAATTACCCTGCCGGACGCGCTATATTGAAACCATAGGTAGCCCTGATGAAGATACGCCGTCTTGCCGTTTTCCTTTTTCTCGCCTGCGCCGCGGCACAAATCCACGCGGAATATTCCCGCTGGACGCTTTTCGGCGGGTTGAATCTCGTATGGAATTCCGACGGCGACGGCATCACGGTGATTCCGGGCATGCTGGACAACGGCGATCCCGGCGGTCTCACGAGCGCCCCGAGCCCGATCGCGCCGTTCTTCGGCGGCGAGTACCGCTATCCATTGAAAACCCGGGACCTTTTCTTCTCGCCTTCCCTTTCCTTCTATTCGCTTCAGTACCTTTGGGACAACGACAGGCCGCTCCCCGCGGAGATCGAGAACCGAACGGCGTACGTTCCATCGATTTTCATGGATTTCCCGTTTCTATGGTCCCGCGAATACGGCCGATTCCTGCTCTCCGCCGGCGGCGGTCCCGGCATTCTCGCGAGATACGGATTTCTCGATTCGGGAGTGGATCCGGAAGAAAAAAACCCCGGCGATGAATACAACGCCGGGGATCAGGTCAAACATATCAACGCTTTTTTTTGGGACTCGGCCAGGTGGCTGTATCCCTCGATCCAGGCGGGAGCAAAGTACCGCCTGGAAACGGGCTGGGGCGGCGGCTTCACTCTCAGGATCGCCTACCCGCTCGCCAATTTCTGGTCGACGCCGACGGTACCGCTGTACGATTCGATCATGTACATGCTCTCGGTCACCATCACCCCGCCGGCACGGACCGTGGCTCCCGCCGCGGCTGCCGAACCCGTTACAGATCCACAGACCGGGACGACACCTTCTCCCTGACGTAAAGCGCGAACTCCTCGAGGCCCATCTTCTCCTGCCTGCCGTCCCGGAAACGAACCGCCACGGCGCTCTCGTTCATTTCCCGTTCGCCGACCACGAGCTGATAGGGCACCTTGAAGCCCTGGTGCTTGCGGATCTTCGCGTTCATGCGGTCGTTATCCAGGTCGGCCTTCGCGCGAATGCCGTCTTCCCGGAGCCTGGCCGCCACTTTCTCCGCGTACTCGTCGAATCCGGGGGCCACGGGAACCACGACGACCTGCCGGGGGCTCAACCAAGCGGGCAATGCGCCCGCGTAATGCTCGATCAGGATGCCGAGGAAGCGCTCCAGGGAACCGAGAGCCGCCCGATGCAGCATGACCGGGGTGTGGCGCGCGTTGTCGTCGCCGATAAACTCAGCGTCCAGCCGCTCTTTCGAGGGAAGCTGGTAATCGACCTGAATGGTGCCGCACTGCCAGCCCCGGCCGAGGGCGTCTACCAGGGTAAACTCGAGTTTCGGCCCGTAAAAGGCGCCTTCCCCGGGGGCGATCTCGTACTCGAGCCCCGCCACCTTGCACGCGTCCACGAGGGCGGCTTCCGCCCTATCCCAGGTCGCGTCGTCCCCCACGCGCATCTCGGGTCGCGTGGAAAATTTCACCAGGATGCCGTCGGGATCGAAACCGAAGTCCCGGTACATCGATTTGAGAAGCTCGCAGAATTTGGCGACTTCCGAGGGGATCTGCTCCTCGGTGCAGAAAATGTGCCCGTCGTCCTGCACGAAGCCGCGCACGCGCATGATGCCATGTAGCGAGCCCGAGGGCTCGTTGCGGGTACAGGAACCGAACTCCGCCATGCGGAGGGGCAGGTCGCGGTAGCTCTTGAGGCCCTGCTTGAAAATCTCGATATGCCCGGGGCAATTCATCGGTTTGAGGGCGAAAAGCCGCTTTTCGCTCTCGGTGATGAACATGTTCTCCCGGTATTTCGCCCAGTGTCCCGAACGTTCCCAAAGGCTTTGGGGCATGATGAAGGGGGTCTTGACCTCGACGTAGCCGTCCTCGCGGATGCGCTCGCGGGCGTATTCCTCGATAAGGCGATACACGGTCCACCCGTCGGGATGCCAGAATATCTGACCCGGGTTCTCGTCGTCGATGTGGAGGAAATCCAGCTCTTTCACGATCCTTCGATGGTCGCGTTTTTCCGCCTCGGCGAGCATTTCGAGATAGGCCTTGAGGTCATTCGGCTTTTCCCAGCCGGTGGCGTAGATACGGGTAAGCATGGGGCGCTTTTCGTCGCCCCGCCAATAGGCCCCGGCGACCTTCATGAGCTTGAAGGCTTGGGCGTTTATTTCCCTGGTGTTGGCCACGTGGGGACCCCTGCAAAGGTCGACGAACTCGCCGGACCGGTAAATCGAGATCGTCTCGCCTTCCGGGAGGTCGTTGATAAGCTCGGTCTTGAAGGGTTCGTCGCGGAAAAGCTCGAGGGCCTCGGCCTTGGACACTTCCTGGCGGACGAAGTCGACGTTGGAGGAAAGGATGCGGCGCATTTCCTTCTCGATTTCGGGGAGCTCGTCGGGATTGATGGGCTGGGGCAGCGCGAAGTCGTAATAAAACCCGTTGTCGATCGCCGGCCCGATGGCAACCTTGGTGCCCGGATAGCGTTTCACCACGGCGGCGGCCATGATGTGAGCGGTGCTGTGCCGCAACAGGTCTAGTTTTTCTGATTTCGGGGGAATGGATGCGCTCATGCGGGGCTCCTTCACGTCACGGTATCCGGCCAGCCAACCAGGGGCCGGTCGTTCTACGGGGACGAAACGGGAAATCGGGACTCAGTCCCGTTATTCCGGTTCCGCGGTTCCACCCCGCTTCGTTTCCCCGCGACAGGGAGCGCGCTCTTCGCCGTTTACGCACGGAGGACGGCCGGAATTACTTGCGCTCGGGGTTCGTGCCCGGGGTTAGCGCGTTGGTAACGGCAGCTCTGGAGTGGTTTTCCGTCCCGGGAACGCCGCGATATTCCAGCCCGGAAAGCGCGAGGAAAACCCGAATCGGGCCCGTCGCGTTTTCATCCGTATCGCTTCTCTGGTGGCGTCCTGAATGGACGTACTCGTCTCCGTCTTCGCTGTTACCCTAGAGCTTACCCGCGGTTTATAACCGTGTCAAGCGGGAGGAAAAGCTTACCGGAAGGCTTAACTGCTTGTCGTTTTCCGGAATTTATCCGATACTGGTAGAATATGGAACAAGCACAGACATTTTCCGATTTACTGTTCCAAGCGATTATGGAACGCCAGCGCGTGTTTGACTCGTATCTTCTTCCGAAGCTCCTTGAAGAATACAAGATATCCCAAAGCGCGGCGAAGACAATCCGTACCGTGCTCGTAAAGAAAGGCATCGTCCGCGACGATCCCTACAATTACGACAGTAAAATTTCCGAGATCCAGATTCCCCCGGAAGAGCAGTTCACCGAAACCGAGAAGCCCCAGGTTATCGGCGGAAGGCTGGCCCAATACGAGGCGATGCTCGATTACCTGAGCAATTATTACACCTTCAACTGCGACTTCCTCACCACCGAAAAGATCAGCAAGCTGGTAGCCCTCAACCGATCCTTTACCTGGGAAGCCTTTTCCACTACCTCCACCCGGGTGAACACGAAGGGACTCGCGGATCTCGTGTCCACCCTCCGAACGGGAAACGACCCCCTTTCCATCAGCATCGTGAACGACGCCCTTTCCCAGCTCAACAAATCCGCCACGGCAATCACGAAAACCCTCAAAACCCTTACCGATTTCCACAAGGAACGCTACAAGGCGGCCGTCAGGAAACTCGTCATGCCCGGGGCGATAATCAATCCCGCGACCCTTACCACGAATACCCGGGAGGCGGTCGCGGAAATCAAGCGATCCTTCGCGGTCAACATGAAAGGGCAGCCGTTCTACAACGAACTCATCGAGGAGATTCTCAAGGAAGACTTCTCGCCCGATCACGCGGTGCTTCAGGAAGAGCTTCTCGCGCGGCTCTCGGCGAACCAGGCCGCCGCCTCGAAAAACGCGAAACAGGAAACCCTCAAGCCCGTGCTCTTGGACGGCATCAGGATCCTCGGGGCCTTCTCGCCGCAGCTCGACGAACTGGCGATCAAGATCTCCGAAAACAACCATACGCTGCTCTCGGCGGAACACGGTTTTTGGGAGAAGCTCGCCGCGTTATTCCGGAAAGCCTTCAATATCCCCGAGAAGCCGCAATCCGTGCAAATCACTACCGTCGACCCGGTGACTCAGACCGGAAAACGCGAAACGATAGACATCCCGTCCTTCGTCGACGATATCAAGCACCGCTCCCGCCTTTATACCGGCTTCGCCCTCAAAACCTCGCCGGCGTACCAAAAGATCGAGGCCATGGAAGAGCCGGAAATCCTCGACCTTCTCACCCGCCACATCGCGGAGCTCAACATGCTGCTCAAGCAGGGCGCGGGCCTCGACAACTATTTCAAGCAAACCGTCAGCCAGATGGACCGCGACAGGATCCGGGGACTCCGGGTCGAGATATCCGGCCTCCGCAACAACCTCGTCAAGGCAAACCAGTGCCGCGCCGAATACGCGTCACAGCTCGAAGAACAGCAACAGCTCAAGAAGCTGGGGATCACGAATGTCTAAACGCGCAATCCATACCCTTCTCGCCTCCGCGGCCCTCGCCGCGGTTTTCGCCGCCCCACTCGCGGCGGTTTCTCCCTATCCGCAACGGGAATTCGTCGCGAATATATCGGGCTCCCTGCCGGATTGGCGCCCCCACCGGGCATACAACGCCGACGAGGCGGAAATCCTCACCGCGGTATACGAAGGGCTTTTCACCTACGATCCCTACAACCTCGACCCGCTCCCGGCTCTCGCCGAATCCTGGACCGTCAGCAAGGACGGGCTCCTGTGGAGCTTCCGCATTCGCGAGGGCGCCAAATTCTCGGACGGGACGCCGATTACCGCCGGCGCCATCCGGTTATCCTGGCTCAATCTCCTCGATCCCGCGGTAAACGCGCCCTACGCCTCGCTCCTCGACTGCGTAACCGGGGCAACCGCCTACCGTACCGGCGAAAACAGGGATCCCGCCAGCGTCGGCATAAAGGCCGAAACCGACCGGATGCTCACGGTGAGCCTGTCGGTCCCCGCCCCTCACCTTCCGAAAATACTCTGCCACCATGCCTTCAGCGCAGTGGCCGCGAAAGACCTCCCGAAAGCCCGGGAGGCCCGGGTTTCCCCGGACTGGAAACCCGTCTCGAGCGGGCCCTTCACGGTCGATTCCGCCGATTCCAAGGCGATCGTGCTGGTCAGGAATCCCGCGTACTGGGACGCCGCGAACGTCGCCCTTCCCTCGGTGCGGTTCGTGCTCGATACCGATGCCGCGTCCCTGACGGACCGCTTCAACCGGGGAGAAATACATTGGCTCGCCGGGGCCATGGCGGTGGACAAGGTGACCGACCCCGTAGCCATCCACATTACCCCCATGTTCTCGACGGAATACTTTTTCTTCCGCAGCACCTGGGGCCCCTGGAACGACGCGAGAATCCGGAACGCCCTTCTCGACGCGGTTCCCTGGGACGAATTCCGGGCCGACTACATCATCAAGGCGACGACCCTCGTGTTTCCCATCGCGGGCTACCCATCGATCCCCGGCATCGACCAAGAGGATACCGAAAAGTCCAAAAAGCTCCTTGCCGACGCGGGCTACGCCGACATGTCCTCCATGCCCCCGCTGGTAATCCGGATTCCCGAATCCGCCTCGTACAAAAAGCTCGCCGGCATCCTCAAGACAGCCTGGGAAAAGATCGGGTTCACCGTGGAAATTTCCGTGGAGGATTACGGAAAGTACTACGGATCCCTCCGGTCCGACGATTATTCCCTGGGTGTCACCTCGTGGATCGGAGACTTCGCGGATCCCCTGACCTTCCTCGAGATGTTCCGTCCCCAATCCTCCCTCAACGATTCCGGGTGGAACAACCCGGCCTACGAGAAGATCATAGAGGACGCCGCCTCCATCAAGGCGGTGAAAGACCGTTACCAGAAACTCGCCGAGGCCGAAAAGATCCTCCTCGGGGACGGCGTGATACTACCGCTTTCCCACAATCCCGCGCTGAACGTCATCGATACCGACGGCCTTTCGGGCTGGTACCCCAACGCCCTCGATATCCATCCGCTCAAATTCATTAAATTCGCGCCGAAGAAAGCCCTCCCGGGCGTGGCCCTGCTGAGCCGGTAAGTCCGCGGCCCGGGACCGATTGCGCGGGCCGGGGCTTTGACCATCGTCCCGGATTGTGCTAAAATGGGAGACTATGAGTCAGGAGACCACCTTTTCGGTTAACCAAAAAATCGTGTACCCCAGCCAGGGCGTCGGCAAAATCACGGAGATCAAGGAAAAGCAGTTCAAGAACGAGCCGGTCATGTACTACGTCATTTACCTTGACGTTTCCGACATGACGGTCATGGTTCCCGTGGACAAAGCCGAGGACTTGGGCATCCGGGCTATCGTTTCCCGCGAGGAAGCCCAACGGGCGCTTAACCTCATCTCCGAGGAATTCGAGCCGATTCCCTCCGACTGGAAGCTCCGTTACCAAATCAACCTGGACCTTCTCAAAAAGGGCAGCGTAATCGACATCGCGACGATCGTGAGGTCCCTTTATCACCGCAGCAAGGTAAAGGAATTGCCGATTCTCGAGCGAAAGCTCTACGATTCCGCGCGAAAGCTCCTGGAGGACGAGATTACCTACGCCCTCGAGCTGCCCCGGGACGAGGTCGAAGTCTTGATTCACACCCATCTCGAGCCGTTCGGTGTGAGCGAACCCCGCGCCGCGAAGGAAACCCGCGTCTCGGACGACGATGACGACGACGATCTCATGAACGACGAACCTCACGAAGAAGAGGATCAGGACGACGGCGACGACGACTCCGACGATTGACGCCATGGTCAACGCGCTTATCCTGACCGCCGCGGGGTCTTCATCCCGCATGGGCGGCCCGGTCAAGAAGGAATACCTTCCTTTTTCCGGGGAATCCGGGGTGAGCGTGATTTCCGCCTGCCTCCACGCCTTCCTCTCCACATCTCTTTTTTCCCTTATTGTAATTACCGTTCCCGAAGGCGGCGAAGCCGAGGCGAGGGAAGTATTGGCCCGGGACAACCGGATCCCTCCCCTTCCGTGGGAAGGGGTCGACGTACCCAGGCTCGTTTTCGTCCCGGGAGGCAATACGCGCCAGGCCTCGATCCTCAGGGGACTCGGGGCGATCGAGTCCTCCGGGGGACCCGGGAACGGCCGCCCGCAAACGGTACTCGTCCACGACGCGGCGAGGCCCTGGATTACCGGCGCGGTGATCCGTAGGGTGCTCGACGCGGTGGCCCTTCACGGAGCGGCCGTTCCCGGCGTGACGCCCGTGGACACCCAAAAGGAAATCGACGAAACGGGACGCATCGTCCGGCATCTCGAGCGGGCCCGGCTTTCCGCCGTCCAGACGCCCCAGGGTTTCCGCTTTGGCGAATTGCTCGAGGCGCACCGACAGGCGGCCTCGGACGGCCGCGAATACACCGACGACACCGAGATATGGGGACGTTACGTGGGGGACGTCTACGCCTGCGAGGGTGATCCCGCCAACCGTAAAATAACCTACAGGGAAGACCTCAGATGATCCGCGTCGGGCTCGGCTACGATCTTCACAGGCTCGTCGAGGGCCGACCCCTTGTCCTCGGAGGCGTCACCATCCCCTTCGATCGCGGCGAGGACGGGCACTCCGACGGAGACGCGCTCCTTCACGCGATCACCGACGCCATCCTCGGCGCCTCCGGACTCGGAGATATCGGGGAATTTTTCCCGCCCTCCGACCCGCGCTGGAAGGGCGCCGATTCGCGCGCGCTTCTCGCGGAAGCCTGGTCGAAGGCGACGAATAGGGGTTGGGCGCTCGAAAACCTGGACGCGGTAGTCGCGCTCCAGTCCCCGAAATTCCTTCCGTGGCGTGCCGAGGTCAGGAAAGCCAT
>QKCE01000322.1 GCA_003245785.1 Spirochaetales bacterium
GGGCCGGAAACCCGGGTGAGGATACTCTCGGCCTCGCTCCAGCCCTACGCGACCGGCTGGTCTTACGGGGAAGAAACCTGGTTCGGTTTCGACGACTCGGGCGGCGTCCGGGAGGGCGCCATGACGGACTCGCCGGTCGGGAACGGGTACGCCGTCGCGATCCCTCCGGAATCGATCGTGAAATTCGGCTTCGATCCTTCCCGCGCGGACATCGGGACGCCCCTGGCGCAAAACCGCTCGCGCTTCCGCGCGGAAGACTTTTCCTTCGGGTGGCGCCAAAGCCCCTCGCTCACCGCGACATGGCTCCCCTCGTTCATGATCGCCCGGGATTCCCCCGGCGACGCGGTCCCCCTCGTGCCCCTTTCGGGCACCGGTACCCTGCGGGAAATCCGCGTCATCCGCGGCGTCGCGGTTCCCTGCGCGGACCCCGCGAACCCGCGCTCTCCCATCGTGACGGATCCCCACGCGGCCCTGGAATGGCCGGTCGCCCGCTGGCGCAAGGGGGACTTCGAGGTTTTTTCCTGGGACCGCTTCCCCTCGGTGCTCGTTTTCGACACCGCCGACTACGCGACCCAGGACCGGCTCTTCAACCGTCTCGCGTTTTTCGTCGAGAAAACCGGTTACCGCGGGAAGCTCCTGACCGACTCCGAACTCGTCGGGCTTCACGGGTATAACGCCCACGATTACCGGGCGGAAAGCCTCGCGGAATTTTTCGAGGCCGCCCGGGTATCCGGGTTCCCCCTCAACGGTTCGGAAACGGAACTCAGGGACATCCTCCTCGCGGAGGGAATACTCGTCAAAAAAGGCGAGGGCTTCGCGGCGGGGGCCGGGGCCGTCGTGTCGATATCCCGGGAGTCCGCGGAGTACCTCCGGTACCTCTTCATGGCCCACGAGTGCTACCACGGCGTGTATTTCACGAACCCGGATTTCCGCGACGCGGTGGCGGGAATTTTCCGGGAAACGGACGGCCGGGCCATCGAGTACCTCAAGGGGTATTTTACCCTGGTGGATACCCTGGGCTACGACGTGGCGGATTCCTATCTCATGGAAAACGAGTTCATGGGCTATCTCATGCAGCAGCCCGAGGCGCGGGTAGGCCCGTATTTCTCGGGCGTGGTGCGCGAGCGGTACCTGCGTTACGGCGGGGACGGGGCCCTCGCTGAATACGTGGCCGGGAACGGCGGGGCTGACTTCGCGGAAGCCGCGCGGAAGCTCAACGAATACGCCTTTTCCCGATGGGGAATCGTCGGCGGGCGCGTGGGGCTTTGGTATTTCGACGACTGAGCGGAATGCCCTAGAACGGCTCCGGGCCGATGAAGATGAATTTCGAGTCGGCCCGCTCTCCTTCCTCGCCCGTGCCCTTCATCAGTTCCGAATTGAAGAACCGCTCCGACCGGACGGTGGAGGGCGGCCCGTGTCCCGGAAACAGGACCAGGTTGTCGTTTTGCGAGAGCATCTTGTTCTTGAGGTGCGTGAGCAGGTTTCGCTTTCCGTAAATATTGTTCGTGGTCCCGATGCGCCCGGCGGAAAGCGCGTCGCCGGTAAAGAGGGCATGCTCGATGTGGAACATGAGGGAATCCGGGGAATGGCCCGGCACGGCGTAATACCGTATCGCGAAGCCCGCGGCCGCGAAGGTCCCGTCCCCCTGCAGGAGCACCGTGCGCTGCCCCCCGAGCTCGGCGTCGGCGGCGTATACCTTCGGCGAGTATATGCGCATGAGGGTGATGAGCCCGTTATGGTGGCTCGGGTGGTTGTGGGTCACGAGCACGGCGTCGACCCGGTAATGGTGCGACTCGATATGGGCGAGAAGCTCCCTGTTCATGGTGCCCGGGTCGACGACCACCGCCTCGCCGGTCTTTTCGTTCGCCACGAGATAGCCGTTGGAAAACCCCTCCAGGGAGTAATGGAACCAGATTTTCATTCCGGGGAGTCTCCCTTGTCGAAGATCGCTTCCCGGGTGTTCGACGAGCGGAAGGATACCTTCACCCTCGTCGTCTGGTGGAACATCGTCTTCTTGAGGTTGCAGTTCTGGAACGTCGTGTCCTTGAGGGTGGCCATGACGAAGCGCGAGTTGTAGAGGTCCGAGTCGCTGAAATTCACGTTCCCCGAAAGGAGCCCGTTGAAGTTGTCGTGGAGCAGGTCGGAATTCTCGAAGGTCGTGTCGTTCATGTGCACCCCGGCGAAGCTCGAGAACTGGATGTCGGAGCCCGTGAGGGAACAGCGGCTGAAGCGCGCGAAGTCGAAGAAGCACATGCGCATCCTGCACCGGTCGAGCTTCGCGTTCACGAAGACCGAGCGGGAAAAGCGGCAGCCCGTGAAGGATTTGCCCGAGAGGTCCGTATCGCGGAATTCCATGTCGGAAAAGTCGATGCCGTTGATCGTCCCGTTCGAGGCGATCAGGTCGTACAGGCTTTCCCGGGGGATGTCCTGGTGTGCGCTGAACATGCTTTCACTTTAGGTCATTGCGCGATTTTGGTCAAAGGGTTATTATGGACGTTATGTGCTGGAAATGCGGAAAAGCCATCCTGGCGGAAAATCCCGTCGGGCGTACCCTCGTCTGCGAATCCTGCGGAAGCGACGTCAGGTCCTGCCGCAATTGCCTCTTCTGGTCCCCCGGCTCGTATCACGACTGCGCCGAGCGGGTGGAAGACGCGGTGAGGGACAAGGAACGCGCCAACTTCTGCGACTCCTTCCGGCTCAATCCCGCGTTCAAAATAGACCATGCGCCGGCCCCTGGGGCGGGCGGAAAACCGGGCACCGGTTCGTCCGCGGCGAAGGCCGCCTTCGACGGCCTGTTCGGCGAATAGGGCCCGAAATACCGTGCGTGCATCATGAGCGACTACTGCGAAACCTGCTACCAATACGCGTTCCTCGATTCCGGCTCCGGCGGCTTGCCCTATCTCGCGCAGCTCCGGCTTCACGACCCCTCGGTTTCCTGCGTGTACCTCGCCGATACCCTGAACTTTCCCTACGGCGAAAAGACCCGCGACGAGGTAATCGAATACACCTCCGCCGCGGTCGCCCGTCTCCTCGAGCGCTTCAGGCCCGAGGTGGTCATCGTGGCCTGCAACACCATGTCGGTGGCGGCCCTCGGGACCCTCCGCGAGCGTTTCCCCATTCCCTTCGTCGGCACCGTACCGGCGATCAAGGTCGCAGCCTCGGTCTCGAAAAACCGGAAGATCGGCCTCCTCGCCACCGACCGTACCGTTTGCGACCCCTACACCGACGACCTCGTCGCGCGCTTCGCGCCGGATTGCGAGATTACCCGGATAGGGGATTCCGCCCTGGTTTCGCGGATCGAGCTCGAATTGGTATCGGGCACGCGGGAAGCCCGGCTCGCGGCGGTACGCCCCTCGATCGAGCGGTTCAGGAAGGCCGGAGTGGACACCATCGTGCTCGCCTGCACGCACTTCCTCCACGTGGAGCGGGAGATCCACGAGGCTGCGGGCCCGGATATCCAGATCATCGACTCCCGCGAGGGGGTGGTCCAGCAGGCCCTCCGCCTCGTCCCGCCTTCCGTCCCGGGTAGCGGCGCGGGCGCCTGCTACATAACCGGCGGGGTGTCCGCCGAGATCGAGGCCCGGTACCGAACCTATTCGGACATGTTCCGGATCGATTGGGGAGGCGTGCTGTGAGCGAGGGCCTCGTGCTCGGGGGGACGAACAACCTCTTCGAGGTGGAAACGGACGAAGGCTCCGTGCGTCTGTGCGCCATAAAGGGAAAGATTCTCCGGGACGTGGAGGGCTATTACAATCCCCTCGCGCCGGGGGACCGGGTGAGCTTCGAGCCGGACGCGACGGACCCGGGAAGGGGCATGATCCTCTCCCTCGTGCCGCGGAGAAACCATTTCGTGCGCTGGAACCAGAAGGGCAAGGCTCCCCAGCTCCTGGCGGCGAATCTCGACCTCATCGCGATCGTCACGACCCCGGACGAGCCGCCCTTCCGCCCCCGCTTCGTCGACCGCGCCCTCGTGCAGGCCGACCTCGAGGGCATCGAGCCCCTGGTGCTCGTGAACAAGTGCGACCTGGAGCCCGACGCCGACGTGCTCGAACGCCTCTCGGACTGGGAGCGGATCGGCTACCGGACCCTGCAGGTTTCCGCCCGCACGGGCGAGGGCATGGACTCCCTCGCCGCCCTCCTGGAGGGGAAGCTGTCCGCCTTCGTGGGGCAATCCGGGGTGGGCAAGTCGAGCCTCCTCAACGCCCTCGACACGCGCCTGGAGCTCAGGACCGCCGGGCTTTCCGAAAAGTTCGGCCGGGGCACCCACACGACCACGAAGGGCATGCTCTTCCACCTGCCCCCGGGGGCCGGGGAAAAGCCCGCCTCGATCGTCGACACGCCGGGGGTGCGCCGCTTCGTGCTCCACGGGGTTGAGGCGAAGGATCTCGCGCTCTATTTCCGCGAGATGGAACCGTTGATTGGAAGCTGTTCATGGGGACTTTCCTGCTCTCACCTCCACGAGCCGGGGTGCAAGATCCTCGAGGCCGTGTACGCGGGCGTCATCCATGAAGAGCGGTATGAAAGCTGGCAAAGGATCCGGGAAGAGCTCGAGACGGGACGGTTCGCCGACTGAACCCCCGCGCCGGACCCCGCGCCCCCATCGGGAAAAGAAAGACATGAACGAACGAACCCTTGAAGTGCTCGAATACCCCCGGGTCCGCGAAACCCTCGCGGGCCTGTGCATGAGCGAGGAGGGCCGCGCCGCGCTCCTCCTTCGCGAGCCCTCGGCGGATCCCGCCGAGGTGGGCCGCCTGAAAACCCTGGGACTCGCCTGGTTGCGCGCCCTTTCGGCGGAACGGCCCCCGGCGCTCCAGGCCTGGCCCCCGGTCAGGCCCTTCCTCCCCCGGCTCCGCGTGGAAGGCGCGACCCTGGAGGCCT
>QKCE01000024.1 GCA_003245785.1 Spirochaetales bacterium
GGCTTCGCGAACTCCGCGAAGAGGGCGTAATGGTTTTGCCCCCGGAGGAAGGGTTCGGCGTAGGAACGCTGTATCCGCTCTACCGCGTTCAGGTTCGTGACGAGGTCCCCGGTGGCCTTCGCCCAGCGCGCGTTCGCCCCGTCGTCGGAAACGAGAAACCGGATAAGGTCCTTCGCGGCGTCGGGGTTGGCGGTATTCTTGGAGGCGGCGAGCCAGGAACCGCCCCAGGACCAGGCGGAGGGCCCCTGGATCATCGCCCAGTCGCCCGAGGTATCGGGCGCGTTGGTTTTCAGCACGTAATGGAGTCCCCAGGTCGGGAAAAAATAGGAAAACACTTCCAGCCTCTCGCCCTGCCGGTTTTGCAGGGAGTCCCTCATGCCGGCGAACCAAAGATCCGTCCATTGGCTCAGGTTGAGCTCGAGCCCTTCGTCCCTGAGGGTCTTCGAGAGGTCGAGGAATTTCGCCATGGCGGAGTCGATCTCGAGCCCGCCTTCCCCGATCCAGGGAAGGGTTTTCAATCCCTTCATGGGGTGGAAGAGGTCCTGGTAGGAAGGCACGACGAAGCAACGCCCGCCGGAAGCGTCCCGCAATTTTCTCGCGGTCCCGAGGAAGGCGTCGAAGTCCGCAAAGTACCGCTGTACGGTCTCCGGGTCGTCGGTGCCCAGGTACTTTATCGCGAGGCTCCGGCGGTACAGCATGGCGCCCGGGGTCGCCTGCCAGGTAAGGGCGTATACCTTGCCCCCGAAGGTCGCCATTTCGATCGGGTACCGGATCGACTTTTGGCGAATTCCGTTCGCGACGTCCGTAAGGTCCAGGAGGTCGCCGGATTCCACGTAGCGCCGGAGGAAGGCCTCTTCCAGGGCGAACACGTCCGGGCCGCTTCCCCCGCCGGAAAAACTCCCGTCGAGGGCGGCGGGGAACCGGTCGGTAGCGATTTCGCGGTATTCGATGTCGACCTTCGGCCTGACCGGCGAGTAATACTCGTTGAGGAGCCTGAGCACCTCGCCGGAATAGGACCAGACCTCGAGCCGCCCGGAAGGGGAATCCGCGGCTTGCGGCGCGGCGGCTCCGTCGTCGGCGAAGGCCGCGTTTGACGCGAGGCATATAAACAAAAGGGCGGGGATCACGATTCCGAATTTTCTCATGGCTTAACTCCGGTTTTTTTATGGCGCGTTTACGATTCTTCATGATAAAACCGAACGTCCCGATCCGTCCAGGAATATTTCGGCGCGGCCGTTTCAACCATGCTTGCCGAACCCGGTCTCCCGAACTTATATTGGGATGTATCGCTGAAAAGGAAAAACCCTATGGAAGATAGTTCGCCCCGCGACGCCGGCGCGGCCCGCTGGAAGGCCGCGTACTTCAGCCTCTTCGCGGGCCAGTCGTTTTCGAAGCTCGGCACCGACGTGGTGCAATTCGCGCTCATTTGGCACATCACCATAACCACCGGGTCGGGTACTGCCCTGGCCCTCGCGACCCTGGCGGGACTCCTCCCGCAGATACTCCTCGGGCCCCTGGGCGGGGTGGTCGCCGACCGGACGAACCGGAAGCTCGTCATGGCGGCAGCCGACGGCCTTATCGCCTTACTTACCCTGGGTCTCGCCTTTTCCTTCTTCTCCGGCGCGGGGGCGCTCTGGCAAATCTACCTCATAATGGCCCTGCGTTCCGCCGCGGGCGCATTCCAGCACCCGGCCGCCACCGCGGTCATTCCGCAGCTGGTGCCCTCGAAGCATCTCGCCCGGGTCGCGGGACTCGCCCAGAGCGTGAACGGGGGAATCGGAATCGTCGCCCCGATCCTTGGCGCCCTCTGCGTCGCGGCGCTGCCCCTCGGGGGCATCATGCTCATCGACGTCGCGACCGCGATTCCCGCGATCGCCATCGTGCTCGCGCTACCCATTCCGCGAATCGAAACCCCCGCGGTCGACGCGGAGGGTACGCGCGGCGCGGACGTAACGAGCGGCACCGAGGGTACTGCGAAGCGGCGCGGGGGAAGCTTCCTCGCCGGCATCGCCGAGGGCGTCGCTTACGTGAAAACCGTGAAGGGCCTGGGGCAGCTCGTGGGCCTCGCCCTATTACTCAACTTCATCCTGACCCCTGTCGGGGCCCTCATGCCCCTTTTCGTAAAGGACCACTTCGCCCGGGGGGCGGTGGCCCTTTCCTTCGCGGAGGCTTTCTTCGGCGGCGGCATGATCGCCGGCGGCCTCCTCCTCGCCGTTTGGGGGGGCTTCCGGAACCGGATGGTCACGAGCATCCTCGGCATCGTTCTTATCGGCGTGCCGGTCGCCGTCTCGGGTTTCCTTCCCCCCGCGGCTTTCCCGGTGTTCCTCGGGGCCTTCGGGGTTACCGCCGCGGGCATGTCCCTGGCGAACGGGCCGATAGCCGCCATCATGCAGTCCCGGGTAGAGCGGGGCATGCTGGGCCGTGTGTCGAGCCTCGTGAATACCGGCGCCACGGCGGCGATGCCCCTCGCGCTTCTCGTGTGCGGCCCCTTGAGCGACCTCGTCGGCGTGGCGCCCCTCTACGCCGGGGCCGGGATCGTATCCCTCGCGGTCGCGCTCGTTTCGTTCCTGAGTCCCGGGCTTCGGGAATTGGGCGAGCCCCTGGGCTGAACGCGGCTGCCGTCGACGGGACCGCGAGAAAAGACACGCCCCTCGAGGGACTTACTCGGCGGGGGCTCCGCCCGCGGCTTCAAGCCCGGCCGGGGGGCCGGGCGCGCCCCTGACCGAGCCGCCGCGAAAACGGCGGCGGGCTTTCTGCCTCTTCCAAAAAATTATCCGAATCGACGCGTGCCGCCCTCAGCTTTCGGCCGCTTTTCCCGCCGCGAGCTGGCCGCAGGACGCGCGGATCCTCTCGCCCTTGCCCTTGCGGGTAAAGCAGGGAATGCCCCGCGCGCGGAGGAGGGCCCAAAAGCGTTCCGCGTCGCCCGGGCCGGCGGAGGGGAGCGGGCTGCCCTCGGGGGCCACGAAGGCGATGAGGTTCACCTTCGCGACGATTCCCCCGAGAAATGCCGCGAGCGCGTCCGCCGCCTCTACCGTGTCGTTGACCCCCGGGATTACCATGTACTCGAAATAGAGCCGGTCCTTGACTCGGGAGTGGGGGAGGGCGAGGAGGGCGTCCTTGAGCGCGGCGAGGGGCCAGAGGCGGTTCACGGGCATGAGGGAGCTCCGGACCGCGTCTATGCCCGAATGGAGGCTCACCGCCACCGTGACGAGGCCGTACTTTCCGCCGCTCCCGGCTCGGTCGCCTTCCGCGAGGCTCGCGAGGCGGCGAAGGCCCGCGACGTGGCCGCAGGTGGAAAGGCTGAGCCGTCCCGGGAGGAGGCCCGGCCCCCGCGGGTCGGTGAGGATATCGATGGCCCCGAGGACCGCGTCGAAATTGTCGAAGGGCTCGCCCATTCCCATGAACACGACGTTGTCGATTTCCGCGCCGAAGGAGACGCGGGCGGTCAGGTATTGGGCGACGATTTCCCCGGCCGTCAGGTTTCCGACGAAGCCCATCGCCGCGGTCCGGCAAAACGCGCATGCGCGGGCGCAGCCGGCCTGGGTCGAAACGCAGAGGGTCTTGTGCCTCGCCATGGGAACGATCACCGCCTCGACCCGGCGTCCCCCCGGGAAGGCGAGGGTGAATTTCACCGTGTCCCCTTCGCTTTCCGCGCGCTCGACCGCGGGCAGGGTAAAGGCGAAGTCTTCGATTATTCGCGCGGCCAGCTCGGGATTGTCGAGGAATTCGGGGGCGCGGTCGAGGCCCCCGAGGCCGCACGAGGCATGGAGGTGCCGGAGGGTTCCCCGGGCGTGGTAGCCGCCCTTCCCGTACCGGCGCCCGAATTCGGCGGCGAGGTCGGCCTCGGTCATTCCCAATATGTCAGGGTTCGTCGCGTCCATGGGCTGCAGTATAGCGGTTCCCGGCGAAAATGAAAGCCCGTTTCGGGAAGAGGCAGAAATCGGGTCGGTGGGCGAAGCCGAAGGTCGAACCTCCCGGTTCGCCCCCCGGCGGGGCCGCCCGCGGAGCCCCCGCGAAGGCGGGGCCGCGCCGGGCGAAAGGGCGGCGGGAAGATCGGCCTAGCGGCCGAGGGCGAGGCGTTCGAGGTAGGCGGTTACCGCGGCGCCGTCGGGGGGGCAGCCGGGAATCGCCTCCGCCGCGCCGGAAGCGCAGGCCCCGCAGCCGATACCGTCCCAGCCCCGGCCCTTGAAGTCCTGGCCTATCGCGATGCGGGATTCGTGCCGGGCGCCGAGGGCGGCGTCGAGCCGGCGGAGGAGGTTCCGCTCGTCGAGCCGGGCGAGGCCGTGGATGAGGGCGGCGTAGCAGGCCGAGCAGGCGGATTTCTCGTTCACCCGGGAGGCGAGATCCCGGATTCGGCCGGACCGGGGCGGTATCGCCGGGGCGGACTTCGAGTCGCCGAGCTCCGTAATTATCGCGGACGACAAGTCCGTCGAGCCGACCCCGTATTCCTCCGCGAGGCCGATATAGGGAACGTCTTCTATGTCGTGGCCCATGAGGCGGCAGGCGAAGGAGTCCATGAGGACCGGGTCCAGGGCGGCGACCAGGCGGTTCATCGGCACGGGGTTGCCGCCCTCCTCGAAGTCGAGGTCGCCGCACATGCCGTCCGCCAGGATAAAGCCGGGCTTCAGTACCCGGTTGAGCCGGGCGATGGGTTCGTGGAGGCCCAGGGAATGGAAGCGGCTTTTTTCGTCGTCGGGCATGCAGCCCTTCAGGTTCTTGAGCGCGCAGGTGACGATCGTCTGGCCGTGCCCCTTGATGACCGGGAGGTTTATCAGGAAGTCCGCGGCCATGACTTGGTCGCATACGGCGACCTT
>QKCE01000349.1 GCA_003245785.1 Spirochaetales bacterium
TCTACCCACCGCGCAAGAAAATAAAACCAGACCTATAAAATTGAAAGGGAGAGAGCAAATTTCGTTATTGGGCGGAAGACTTCCCGGTTCCGGACAGGACCGCGTTGAGGAAGGAAGCGCCCGTTTCGGTCAGGTTGTCCCGGTTCCAGACCACCACCGAGTCGAAGGGGTGTATCTCCGGGAGGGTGAGGAATTTGAAGCGGGGGTTGTTGTAGAGAAAGCAGCCCTTGTCGAGGCCCGAAATGCCGAGGCCGGCTTCCACCCAAAGCACCAGTTCCCGCAGGGTGGGGGCGTATTTGAGGTTCGGCACGAAGCCCGCCTCGCGGCAGGATTCGGTAAGCCTCGAGACGATGTCGGCGCTTTCCCCGGGGTCGATGGTCACGAAGGTCTCGTCGGCGAAGTCCGCCAGGGTCAGGTCCTTCCGGTCGGCCTTGGGGTGGCTTCGGGGAATGGCGAGGTAGTTTTTGGTCTTTTCTATGCTTTTGGACTCGATGTCGGGATACAGGCCCAGATCGAATTCCAGGGTAAAGCCGATATCGATCCGCTTTTCCCCGATCTTTTCGAGGAGTTCCTTGAGCCTGCAAGCTTCCATTTTTATGCTGACGTCGGGATACTTTTCCGACATGGCCGCGATGGCGTCCGAACAGGAGGGATGAAGGCTGCGGTCCTCGAGGTACCCGATCTTGAGGACGCGGGAACCCGAACCGTGGATCCGGTCGACTTCGGCGACGAGATCCCGGTATTCCCGGAAGAGCTTTTTTACCCCGCCGAGATAGGCCTTCCCCGCTTCCGAAAGGAACACCCGCTGCTTTATCCGGAGGAAAAGGGGATAGCCCAGCTCCTCCTCGAGGGAGGCGATCTGCCGGCTCAGGGCCGGCTGGGAAATATTGAGCTTGCTCGCCGCTTCCGTAAAGCTGAGGCAGTCGGCGGCTTCCATGAAGCATTCAAGCTGGGAGATCTTCACTGATTAATTCGTCCTGGAACGTCGGGATCGGGATACGGGAACCATAGTATCATCCAACCGCCCGTTGTTCCAGCGACCGCCGGGCTTATCGTCCGGCCGTTTGGCGCCCCGCCGTTGCCCGGCGCCCCGCCCCAAAAAAATGCCCCGGGGTTTCCGTCCGTGGATTCCCCGGGGTTCCTCGCTTTTTTTAACTTTCGCACGGCCGGCGACGCTCTATCGCGCCGCCGGATGCGGGTTTTACTTCATCGCGTCGAAGAGGTTTTTGGAAACGAACCAGGTATCCCCGGAGAGGACCGCGACGCCGTCGGCTTCGATGTCCTTACCGTCGAGCTGCGCCACGCTCTTGTTCCGCGCGACGCGGAGGGTGTGGCTTCCCTTGGTTACCACGAGGACGGGGTTCTCCGCGTCGGCGTTATCCTGCGAGAGGGTCGCGCCGATCCCGTCGGCGAGGGCCTTCGCGTCGGTGAAGAGGCGGTCCGTCGCGGCCTCGAGGTCCACGCCCATGGAAGCGGCGAGGTACTGGCCGATCGCGGTATTGTCCACGAGGCCGGTAAGGCGCGTGCCCCGGGGATCGAAGGCGTACAGAACCACGTCCTCGCCGGTGTGGCCGCCGGTGGTGTAGCCGATCTTGGCGCGCGCTCCCACCATCGGGCCGACCACGTAGTTGAGGGAACCCTTCTTGTAGCCGGCGATCGCCGCGACTTCCCCGTCGGTGAGGTCAGTGATCGCGAGTTTCTGCGCCACGACCTGCCGGATGACGTCCGGGGCAGAGCCCGGGGGAAGGAAGGCTTCGAGGCCCTCGCCGGTGACGGAAGCGGCCTTCAGGGGGTTCACGAAGGTGGTCCAGGGAGTCTTGTCGTAGCCGGAGCTGATGGAGCGGTCGCCGATGGAGATGCCGGAGTTGCCGTGGTCGCTGACCGCGAGGACGATGGTGTCGTTCCGGGCGGAGGCGAAGTCCAGCGCGGCCTTCACGGCCCTGTCGAAGGCGACCACGTCGGTGACGAAGCCCACGGGATCGTTGGCGTGGGCCGCCCAGTCAACCTTTGAGCCCTCGACCATAAGGCAGAAGCCCTTGGAGTTCTTGGAAAGCACCTCGAGGGCCTTGGAAGTCATTTCCCGGAGGGAGGGTTCCATGGCGGGATCGCGGTCGAGGTCGTAGGACATGGCGGTCGACTCTGGAGTCTTGCCGAAGGTGCCGAAGAGCTTCTTGCCCCGGAAAGCATTGAGCTCCGCGGTATTGCCGACGTAACCGTATCCGAGGGCCTTGAGCGCCTCCATCATGTCCTCGCCGTCCTTGCGGCCGGATGAATGGAGGTAGGGAGTGCCGCCGCCGAGCACGACGTCGAGCTTGTTCCACACTATCTGCTCGGTCAGGTTGTCGTAATTCTTGCGGGAGGGGTCATGGGAGGAAAAGTCCGCGGGGGTCGCGTGCATGAACTCGCTGGTGCTGACGATGCCCGTCGCGCGGCCGGAGAGGCGGGCGCCTTCCAGGAGGGTCGCGAGGGGATGCCCGGCCACGCCCGGGGCGGGGTCGCCGGCGCCCGCGAGGCTGTAGGTTTTGCCCGAAGAGGCGATGTTCCCGGTCTGGGACTTCCAGCCGGTGGCGAAGGCGGAGCCCGCGGGAGCGGAGTCCGCGACGGTGCCGTCGGAGCTCCAGGTGCTCACCAGGCCGCAGGCGAGGGGATCGAGGGCGAGGGGCGCGCCGGTATAGAGGCGCGCGAGGGTGGTGCCGGCGACGCTCATGCCGTCGGGAATGAGAATGATTACGTTGCGCACGGTCTGGGCGTCCGCTTTCTTCGAACCTTCTTTCGATCCGCCGGCCCAGGTCGCGGCGAGGGACAGTACGCCTACCAGGAGGAGGGCAACAAGTCTTTCCTTTTTCATATACGCTATGTCTCCTTTTATAACGCGCGAAAGCCCGCAAGGACGGACGCGCGTCTTATGCGGTCATTCTCAGGGAGACATATTAGAAAAAGAATAAGGGCGCGATAAAAAACCGTGAAAAAGGGCGTATACTGGGACTATGCACGATGCACGACTTTCCCCGGAAACCGCCCGTACCTTCCTCGCCCGTTTGGGGGAGCATATCGAGCGGAACGTGAACATTATCGACGGGGACGGAATTATCGTCGCCAGCCGGGACGCCTCGCGGGTGGGGCAATACCACGAGGCGGCCCATCGCCTGATCCGCTCCGGGGGCGAGATCGAGGCGGTGGAGAGGCGAGAGGGCATGCCGCCGGGCATTCGGGAAGGGGTGAACCTGCCGATCCGGCGGGGAGACGAAACCCTCGGCGTCGTGGGCGTCACGGGGATACCCGCGGAAATAATGGACCTCGCCTACGCCGTGAAAACCAGCGTGGAGGCGATGGCGGAGCTTGAGCTCGCGAAGGACAGGCTTCTCAAGCGCCAGGCAGGGCGGACCCTCCTCGTGAACCGCCTGATCCGCCAGGACGACGGGGACTCGCTCTCGGCCGCGGGTCTCGCGGTCAAGCTCGGGTACGATCCGGCGGCCTGGCGGGCGCCGGTACTGGTCGCCCTCGAGGAAGGGCGGGACGCGGAGGAGCTCTGGAGCGAACTCAAGTCGCGCAACCTGCGGGAACCCCAGGATTTCGGCGCGTCTACCCCCGAAGGGGACTTGCTGGTTTTCAAAAGCCTCAAGCTACCCGCCCGGGGGATATTGTCGGCCTATGAGGACGAACTGGAACGGTTCGCCGCGGGCCTGGGAATCGTCGACGGGGGAATCCGCTGTTTCGCGGGCATGTTCCAGAAGGACATGAACCTTTATCCCCAGGCCTATCGACAGGCCCTGTGGCTGAGAACCCGGTACGCCGGGAAGCCCGGGGGCGGCATGACCACGATCCCGCGGCGCATGGAAGCGTATCTCCTTTCGAGGGTTCCCCGCCGGGAATTCAGCGCCCTGACCGCGGCGCTCGGGGACGCGCTTCCCGAGTTGTCGTCGCCGCCGGTTACGGAAACCCTCAGGGCCCTTCGAAAGCGGGATTTCAACCTTAAGGAATCCGCGGGGGACCTGGGGGTGCACCGAAATACCATGACCGCCCGGATCGAGCGGCTCGAAACCCTCCTCGGCACGGACCCCCGGACCGACGAGGGCGCCCGACAATTGTGCCGCCTCCTCGCGTTCGGCGTGGAACCGGGGAACGCGTTCGAGGGAAGCGATACCTGATTGTGCGCCTTGCACAAATTCCCGCGTTTCTTTGAACAAATCACCCCTACCGTATCCTTGAATCCCGTCGTACACTGATCGGGAAGGAGACATAACACATGACCATCATCGTCGCGCCCGATTCATTCAAGGGCAATATGAGCGCCCGGGAAGTCTGCGAGACCATCGAGGCGGGAATTCTGCGGGCTAACCCAAAGGCCCGAATATACAAAATCCCCCTAGCCGACGGCGGGGAAGGCACCGCCCGGGCGGTCACCGAGTCCGCGGAGGGAAAGTTCGTCACCGCGCGAGTAACCGGCCCGCTCGGGGAACCGGTTGAGGCGACCTTCGGCCTTATAGACGGCGGCAGGACCGCGGTGCTCGACATGGCGAGCGCTTCGGGAATAGAGCTTATAGGGCCGGAGCGGCTTGACCCCATGGCCGCGACCACCTACGGCACGGGAGAGCTCATCAAGGCGGCCCTCGATTCGGGCGCGAAGGAACTCATTATCGGAATCGGGGGAAGCGCCACCGTGGACGGCGGCGTGGGTATGATCCAGGCCCTGGGTTTCCGCGTCCTCGACGCCGCGGGAACCGAGGTCGGCAGGGGCGGCGCTGCCCTGGCGGGGATAGCCTCGGTAGACGCCTCCGGCGCGGACGCCCGCCTGAAGGGGGTAACGATCA
>QKCE01000348.1 GCA_003245785.1 Spirochaetales bacterium
CCCCATGGCCACGGGGAGAGCTTCCCGATTGGGCCCCCACCCCGGAAAGGTGGTTTCCCGGAGGCCGAATCGGAAAGTAGGCCTTACAGCGCGCCGTAGATACTGAATATGACGATCGGATCGTAGGTATACTCTATATAAATATAGAAATCGGTGCCGCCCGGATTTGCGAAGGTATAGACCAGGGGGGAATTGGCCGAAATAGGCGCGGTATTGGAGCGGGCATACAAAAGCCTGCCGTTTGAATCGTAGAGCCGGAAGGCGGCGACCGAGCAGGGGTCGACGGTGTAGGCGTCGACTTCGCACTGAATGGTGTAATAATTCACCGGATCGTCGTAGGCACCCGTTACGCGAATGAACTTCTTGTCCATCGAGGAACCCGCATCGGGCAGGTAAATGGTACCGTAGGTGGCGTCCACGGGCAGTACATACGTCCCGCTATAAGCCGAAGGCTCGTAAATAAAGGGCTTCAATACGGCGGAAACGAGGTTGATCGCCCCCTCAACGAGGGTCACGTCGTCCAGTATAACCCCGGAGGCGTCGCCGTCCAGAGCCTGCTCCATGGCGGTCGTGCCGATCGCCTGGGCGACGAAATCGGCGTCGGAAAGGGATACCAGGGATTTGAACGCCGCGTTGTTCTCGAGGGAAACGGCCGAATAGGCGATGCAGAATTTCGAGTAGGACCCTGCGGGGATGTCCGAGGTGGCAAATACGCCGGAGGTACTTACCGTATAGGGGCCGTATGTCGGGCCGTTGTCGCCCTCGGGACCGCCCACGGTTCGGATGTAGAGATATCCCGTGCCGAGCGAGATGGCGCGGGAATCGACGCCGGATTGCGAGAAATCCATCCGGAGCGTCGCCCTTCCGGCGGAGTTTTTCCAGGCCGGTTCGAGATTCAGCGCGCAGGAGCCCAGAACCAAAATAGATAAAAGGGCGGCTGCGAGCGCCGGAATTCCGGTGGTTTTCATGGCGATACCTCCCGAAAGGACCTAAACAGGTTCTTTCTTTAAGTGTAGCGCGCGCCTAACATTTTTTCTATCGTTTAAGTATGTTTTCCCTTAAAACGACGTCCCGCGCGCCTTCATCTCCCCCCCCAACCTTGTACTTTTCCCGCCCGATGCGATAGAATCTTGCACATTCGACCCATTCAGGAGGCAACGATGCCCGTAAAGATTCCGGCGACCCTGCCGGCCGCAAAAATCCTCACCGAAGAGAACATTTTCGTCATGGACGACGCCCGGGCGAAAACCCAGGATATCCGTCCGCTCAAGATAGCAATCCTCAATCTCATGCCCACGAAGGAAGTGACGGAGACCCAGCTCCTGCGCCTCCTCGGCAACACGCCGCTCCAGATAGAGATCACCCTCCTTTCCATGGCGAGCCACATCTCGGCGAACACGAGCGAGGAGTACCTCGACGCCTTTTACCGTTCCTGGGACAGCGTAAAGGACACCAAGTTCGACGGCATGATCATCACCGGGGCGCCGGTGGAGAACCTGCCCTTCGAGGAAGTCGATTACTGGGAGGAGATGACCCGGATCATGGACTGGAGCCAAACCCACGTGTTCAGCACCCTCCACATCTGCTGGGGTTCCCAGGCGGCGCTTTACCACCATTACGGGATCGGGAAGCACGCCCTGGACGAGAAGACCTTCGGGATATTCGAGCATACGGTGAGGAACCCGCGCCACAAGCTGGTGCGGGGCTTCGACGACAGCTTCCGGGCGCCCCACAGCCGCCACACCACGATTCACAAGGAAGACGTCGAGGCGATCGCGGACCTGGAGATCCTCGCGGAGTCCGACGAGGCCGGGGTTTTCCTCGTCGCGAGCCGGGACGGGAGGACGATTTACGTTTCCGGCCATGCCGAGTACGACGCCGACAGCCTCGCCCGGGAATACGCCCGGGACGTGGCCAAGGGCATGAAGATCGACGTGCCGAAGCACTATTACCCGGGGAACGATCCTTCAAAGTCGCCGGCGGTAAGCTGGAGGGCCCACGCGAACCTCTTGTTCGTGAACTGGCTCAATTACTTCGTGTACCAGGAAACGCCCTACGATATCGAGAGCATTCACTGAGGCGCTACGCGCGCGGGCATTACCGGGTGACCGCAAGCCTCGCCGGTCGCGGTTTGTCCGCGTATAGCCGGTTTAACGTCCGCGACACATGGCCGTCCCTTCGGGGACGGCTATTTTTTTGACCTTTTGTCTTCGCGGCTCAGGCGCCGGTACAGGTGCTGGAAAAGCTCGAGCTGGGGGGCGTGGCGCCGGCTCCGCATGGTCGGGAAGGCCCGGATCAGGCGGCGCATGCTCCGGGAACGGCGGAGCAGGGTTTCGAGCCTCGAGGCGACGCGCTCGTTGAGGGCCGTGCGTTCGATGCGGGCCCGTTCGCGGATTCGCGCGAGGCTGCCCGAAAGGTCACGCTCGTTGAACCATTCCCGGGCGGCGAGGTTCTCCCGGAGGGACTCGACGAAGGATTCCAGCGCGGCGAGACGGAGGCGGAAACCGACCATCGCGCGGAGGGTAAACGCGAGATCCCCAAGAAAAAGGGCACCGAGGGAGGCCGCGGCGAAATGCCGGGCGAAGGAGGGAGAACGGTCCAGGGCCGACGCGACGGCAGGCTGAACGAAATACGTCGCGCCGACGGCCGCGAGGCCGAAAAGCGCGCTGTTCACGATCCACACGCGGCCGTGAATCTGGAGCCTGTAACGGGAGTAATCCCACCATTTTGTGGAGAAAAGGGTTTCCAGCGCCCAGCCCGTCAGGTATTCGAGGACCGAGGTGGCGAGCGCGGCGGCGAAAAAGAGGGCGACGGGGTTCCCGGCGAGGCTCGCCAGGGGGTATGCCACGAGAAGCCCGCCGAAGCCGTATACCGGGCAGAGCGGGCCGTGCAAAAAGCCGCGGTTCGTGAACCGGCGATCGAGGGCGAAGCAATAAATCACTTCGCCGGCCCAGCCGAGGAACGAATAGGCGATGAAGGTGAGGAACATCCTCTCGAAAAACGGGATCGCTTCCATATCGGGTAAAAATATACTAACCGGAGTGCGTACCGGAAAACGAAAAATATCCGACGGCAGGTCTCGCGGTGGGTTTGCCCGGGATACGGGACTTCCCGGACGAGCGCCCCCTGCCCGAAACCGGCCCCCTACCGCGCCGCGGCGAGTACCGCCGAACCCCGGGCGGGCAGGAAAATCGTTCCGTCGCCCTTTACGGCGGTATCCGGATAGGTCGCGAAAACCAGGCGCGCCGAGGGATTCGCCGCCGGGAGATAGCCCTCGGGCAAGGGCACCGTGACCGCTTCCGCGGACACGTTATGTAGCACGAAGGCCCTTTCCGACGGCGCGGCCATTTCCCAGGACACCACGGCGGAATTACCCGTCGCCGCCGGGGAAAGCCGCCCCTCGTACAGGGCCGGGTGCGCCGTTTTCAGCCGGATGAGCCGCTTGTAGTGGGTGAGCACCGAGTTCCCGTCCCCGGCCTGAACCGATTCCGGAATCGTTTTCTTGTTGTACCGCGACTCTATCCACGACGCCTGAAAGGGGTCCTTCCCGGCGGGAGCCCAAAGGAAAGGCGTGCGGAGCTGTTCGTCGGGCTTGGCGCCCATCATCCCGATTTCCTCGCCGTAGTACACGAAAGGCACGCCCTCGGCCAGAATATAAAGGGAGGCGGCGAGTTTAAGGAGCGTCGGGTCGCCCTTGAGGAGTCCCGACGCCCGGTTTTGGTCGTGGTTGGAAAGGAAGGGGGCGTCCACGTAATCCGGGTTTTGCGCGGCGTAGAGCGCGTAGTCCGCCGCGAGGAAGTTCGCGAGGTTGTTCTTGCCCGCCGAGCCCGCGCGGACCGTCCCGACTATCCTGTCCCCCAGGTCGAAATGGAAATCCGAGCCGAGGCCCTTGAGGTACGCGGCCCGGGTGACCGCGGGTTCCCAGACCTCGCCCACCGTGAAGGCGCCGGGGTCGAGGGAACGGATGTAGCCGACGTATTCCTCCCAAAACGCGACGGCCCGTTCCTGCGAGACCTCCCCCGCCTTCAGCTTCGCGGCGTTGAAGACGTTCCCGGCCGCGTCGAACCGGAAGCCCGCCACTCCCTTGTCCATCCAGAATTTCGCGATTTTCCGGAATTCTTCCCGCACCGCCGGGGTCGATAGGTCGAAGTCCGGCATGCCGGAATAAAAGAGACCGGCGTACAGATAATTCCCGACGGGATTCCAGACCTTGTGCCCCCAAATCGTCCGGTTCGCGTCGTAGCCTTCCGCGCCCTTCGGGATCCAGCGATACCAGTCCCGGTACGGGCTCGCCGGGTCTTCCGACGCGACGAACCAGGGATTCTCCGAAGAAGAGTGGTTGCAGGTCATGTCCAGGATCACCGAAATGCCCCGGGCCTTGGCCGCGGCCAGGAAGGCCTCGAAGTCCGCCATGGTGCCGTATTGGGGGTTTATGCCGTAATAATCGCTCACGTCGTACCCGTGGTAGCTCGGGCTCGGGTAGACGGGGAGGAGCCATATGCCCGTCACGCCGAGGTCGTCGGTCGTGCGGTCGTCGCCGTCGTTGAGGTAATCGAGCTTCGCGGTAAGCCCCCGGAAGTCGCCCACCCCGTCGCCGTCCGAGTCGGCGAAGGACCGGACGAAAAGGCTGTAGTAGACCCCTGTCCGGGCGCCCGACGCTTCCCTCTGAAGGGGCGCGAGGGCGTAGGCGGAACCGCCGGAAGCGGATTCCGCCGCGGTACCGACAGACCCGCAGCCCGCGAGAGACACCGCGAGAAGGAGGGCGACGAGGGCGACCGGCGAGGGGATCGCGGGACCGGCGGCGAGC
>QKCE01000068.1 GCA_003245785.1 Spirochaetales bacterium
CACGCTCACGGGGAGCCTGTCGTAAAGCGCCGGGCCCAGTACGTGGGGCGGGCGGCCGACGTGCTTTTCGAGCATGCGGGCGAAGGTGTCGTTGAGGGCGGGCACCACCGAGGAAAGGATGGTCTTCTCGATGGACGCGGGGGCGATTCCCTCGTCGCGAAACAGGGAACGCAGAATGGACCCGTACTCGTCGTCGGTCCGTCTGGGATCGGTGTAAATGCGCCAATCCCTCACGAGTTCCTTTCCGTGATAGAGTCCCACCACGATATTCGTGTTTCCGATATCCACGACCATCAGCATGCCACACGCTCCTTCAATCCCTTTCGGACCCACGCCTTGAATAAAAGAATCAAGGCCAATATACTACCACCATGTCAGACCTTATACAAGCCAGAGTGCTCAAGGGGTTCCGGGACATGCTCCCCCCCGCCGAAATCGGCCGTGCGCTCCTCTCCGAAACCCTTACCAAGACCTTTCGCTCCTTCGGCTTCGTGCCGATCGACACCCCCGCCCTCGAGTATTCCGAGATCCTGCTCCGCAAGAGCGACGGGGAAACCGAGAAGCAGGTGTTCCGTTTCGAGGACAACGGCGGGCGCGACGTGGCCCTCCGCTTCGACCTTACCGTCCCCTTCGCGCGTTTCGTCGCGGAGCACAAGGACGAGCTTTACCTTCCCTTCAAGCGTTACCATATTTCCAAGGTCTGGCGCGGCGAAAAGCCCCAGGCGGGCCGCTACCGCGAGTTCACTCAGTGCGATTTCGACATCGTCGGCTCCGACTCGGCAGCGGTGGACTTCGAAATCCTTAGCCTCATGAAAACCTCCCTCGCCGCGATCGGCGTGACGGGCATTACGATCCGGCTCTCCCACCGGGGCGTCTTCAACCGCTTTCTCGCGCGGCACGGAGTCTCGGACCGGAGCGAGGAAATCCTCCGCACTGTGGACAAGCTCTCCAAGATAGGCAGGGACGAAACCCTGGCCCTCCTCACGGAGATCGCGGGAGAGGGCGTCGCCCGCGAGGTACTCACCTACATCGAGGGCGCCGGTGACGGTCCCGAACGGTTTGACGCGACCCTCGCCCTCATAGAGGGAATGGCGGGAGGCCCCGCCGAGGACACCCGCCGTCTCCGCGAAATCCACGAGTTCATGCTCGAGACGGGCATCGCGGACTCCTTCGTACTTGACCCCTCCATCACGCGGGGACTGGACTATTATACCGGCGTGGTGTACGAGACCTTCCTTGACGACTTGCCGGGTATCGGCTCGGTGTGCTCGGGCGGGCGGTACGACAATCTCGCGGGGCTTTACATGAAGGACAGGATTCCCGGCGTGGGCAGCTCCATCGGCCTGGACCGCCTTATCGCCGGCCTGGACGAATTGGGAAAGTCGGTAACCCGGCCCAGTTTCACCGACGCCGCCGTATTTTGCCAGAACGCCTCGGAAATGGCCGCGTACCAGCGCGTGGCAAGCGAGCTCCGCGATCGAGGGGTATCCTGCGAGGTCTACCCGGACGAGAAAAAAATGGGCCAGCAGTACGCCTGGGCCGAAAAGAAGGGAATAACCTGGGGCATCACGGTGACCCCGGCGGCGAACAAGGGCGACGCGCCCGCCTTCGCGCTCAAGAACCTCTCGAACAGGGAAACCCGGGAAGGAATTTCTTTCGACGAGGCGGCAAGGGTCATTTTGGGCGCCTGACCGCGCCGATCCGGCCCGAGCTTCCCCCTTTGGGGATTGCCGCGGGTTGGTGGCCAGGGTAAAAAATATCGAATAAGAAACGCAATAAAGGCCCGGATCGGCGTCTAGCCGGTTGCCGGGCCTTTATTATATATGGCGCTCCCGATGCCGACCCCGCGCGGGGCCTTTATCGGCCGCGATCAGGCGACGTCAGCGCGCCGTATAATTCTTTTCGACCCAATGGGCGTACTCCCCGCTCTTCACGTTTACCACCCAGGCCTTGTTCGAGAGGTACCAGTCCACGGTCAGGGAAAGGCCCTCCTCGAAGGTGACCGATTGCGTCCACCCGAGCTCGCGCTTGAGCTTCGAGCAGTCTATGGCGTACCGCCGGTCATGCCCCGGACGGTCCTTCACGAAGGTGATCGTCTCGGCGACCTTCCCGGCGTCAAGCCCGGCCTTTTCCGCCACAATCCCGATAAGCTTCCGGAGCAGCGTAATGTTCTCCCATTCGTTCTCGCCGCCGATATTGTACTTTTCGCCCGACTTTCCGCGGTTCACGATGGCCCAGACCGCGGTATTGTGGTCCTCGACGAAAAGCCAGTCCCGCACGTATTTGCCGTCCCCGTACACCGGCAGGGGTTTTCCCTCCAGCATGTTCAGGATCATCAGGGGGATTAACTTTTCGGGGAAATGGTAAGGTCCGTAATTGTTGGAGCAATTCGAGAGCGTCACCGGGAGGCCGTAAGTGTGGTGGTAAGCGAAGACGAGATGGTCGCTCGAAGCCTTGCTCGCGCTGTAGGGCGAGCGGGGGTCGTAGGGGGTCGTTTCGGTAAAGTAACCGGTCTCGCCGAGGGAGCCGTACACTTCGTCGGTGCTCACGTGGTGGAAAAGGACGTCCTCCCGCATCGAGCCGCCCTCCCCGCGCCAGAGGTCGCGGGCCGCGTCGAGGAGCGTGAAGGTTCCCATTACGTTGGTCCTGATGAAGGCCTCCGGCCCCAGGATCGAGCGGTCAACGTGGCTTTCCGCGGCGAAGTGGATAACCGTGTCGATATCGTATTTTTGGAAGATGCCCCGGACCCGTTCGCGGTCGGTAATGTCGGCGCGCTCGAAAAAATACCTTTTCCCCCCGAACTCCCCGTCGATATCCGCGAGGCTCGAGGCGTTCCCCGCGTAGGTAAGGGCGTCGAGGTTTATCACCCTCCCGGTAAAGCCGGGGGTCTTTTTGAGGAGGACCCTGATGAAATTGCAGCCGATGAAACCGGCGCCGCCGGTGACGAGGACGTTCGTAAGTTTTCGCATGTTAATTCGTTCCTTTGGCGACAACGTCGATGAATTTTGCCAGGCTCGCGTCCCAGGACGGGATCGCGTATGTAGCGTCCGCGGCGGAAAGCGCGGCGCAAATTTTCGTCTTGTCCAAAACCGAATAGGGGGGCCGCCTGACCTTAGCGGGGAACTCCGCGCTCGCGCAGGGATTCACCGCGCAATCGCGGTTCAATATGCCCTTCTCCCGCCCGAGTCGGTATATCTCCCGGGCGAAATCGAACCACGTAATCTCGCCGAGGTTCGAAAAATGGTAAATACCAGGGGCCGCCTGCCCGGAACCGCCGACCGAAATCAATCGCGACATCGCCTCCGCGAGGTCTCCCGCGTAGGTGGGACTGCCGTGCTGGTCGTTGACGACCGAAACGGATTCCCTTTCCCCCATGAGCCGGAGCATGGTGAAGGGGAAATTGTTCCCGTAGGTCCCGTAAAGCCAGGCCGTGCGGATTATCCAGGTATTCTCGCATTCCGCGAGGGCTGCCAGCTCGCCGTCCCGCTTCGTCAGGCCGTAATACCCGGTCGGGTCCGTCGGATCGCTTTCCCGGTAGGGCCGCGTGCCGTCGCCGTGGAAAACGTAATCCGTGGAGACATGCAGAAAACGGGCTCCGATTTTGCGCGCGACCCGGGCGATATTCCGGGGCCCCTCGACGTTGAGGACGCGGCAAAGCTCCCGGTCGTCCTCGGCCTTGTCGACCGCGGTATAGGCGGCGCAGTTGATTATCCAGTCGACGGGCGCCCCTTTTTGCGCCTGGAACGTCGTGAATGAACCGAGTACCGTCTCGGAAGCTATGTCGACCTCGCGGTCGGTACCCACGAACGGAGTACCTGCCGAAACGAGGCATCCGGCTACCGCAGCCCCCAAGGTTCCCTTATCGCCTATCAGCCAAAGCATGGGAAATTCACCGAATACCGTTGGAGGCGAGGAAAGAAAAGGTATCCGCCGGAAGATCCTTAAGCGAGGGAAGATTCCGGTCCTTTTCGGAAAGAATGAAGTCCATGCCAAGATCCGGCCAGGGTATGGCGACTTCCGTATCGTTCCAGCGCAATCCTCCCTCGTCGCCCGGAAAATAAAAGTCCGTGCATTTGTAGACATAGATACAGGTCTCGGAAAGAACGAGAAATCCGTGCGCAAACCCCTCGGGAATATAGAACATGTTATTTTTCTCCGAGGATAGAAGGACCGAATGGAAATCGCCGTACGTTGGCGAGGCCGGGCGAAGGTCGACGGCCACGTCAAATACCTCTCCCGCGGCCACGCGAACGAGCTTGCCTTGTGGGCGTTTTTTTTGAAAGTGCAGGCCCCTGAGGACGCCCCGGACAGAACGGGACTGGCTCTCCTGCACGAACCGCGTGGTGAGCCCGGCGTCGGTAAAGTCCCGGTCAGACCATGTCTCGAAGAAATCTCCCCGGGAATCCCCGAAAACCCTCGGGTGGATTTCCCGCAAGCCTTGTATCGATAAGTTCGTCACGGAAGGGATACTCACGCGTTCTCCACGATCCAGGAAAGGTATTGCCCGTATTCGGTCTTGTACGCCGCCGCCAGGGACAATAAGTCTTGCTTGCCGATCCAGCGATTGCTATACGCGATTTCCTCGATGCAAGATACGTAAAGGCCCTGCCTTTTCTGTATTGTCGATATGAAATTGGAGGCTTCGAGAAGGCCGTCGTAGGTACCCGTATCCAGCCACGCCATGCCCCGGCCAAGAATCTCGACGGAAAGGTGCCCTTCCTCCAGATAAGCGTTGTTAACGGCGGTGATTTCCAATTCTCCCCTCGCGGAAGGCCGAACTTCCTTCGCGATCGCCGAG
>QKCE01000170.1 GCA_003245785.1 Spirochaetales bacterium
CTCGCCAGGAGGTAGCCCGCGGTGCTGCCGAAAAGTAGGGCGCCCAGGGCGTCCAGGGGCAGGCCGAACCCCTCGCGGATGGAGGGCCACGCGACGCCGAGAAGCCCGTCGGGCATGCCGAGGGCGATGAAGGCCACGAAACTGAGAATGACGAGGGAGCGGGTCGCTCCGGAACGGTTTGAGCTCATGGGGAAACTATACTACGGAAGTTTATTTGTTTCAAGTCGAAACAAATAACGAGGCGGCCCGGGAAGTACCGAGCCGCCCGTACGCGAGCGGCCTACCCCGTCAGGTTTCAAAATAGGCGATGGATTCGCGGAGACCCTGGGCCTTGTCGGTAAGGAGCTTGGATTCCGCCGCGAGCTCTTCCGCCGCCGAGGCGGCCCGCTGGATGCCCGCGTCGATCTGGGTCAGGGCCTGGTTGATCTGGTCGGCCCCGAGGAGCTGCTCCTTGCCCGCCGCGGCGATTTCCTGCACGAGGGCGGCGGTTCCCTGGATGTCCGGCACCAGGCCGTCGATCAGTACCTTGGCCTCTTCCGAGGCTTCCTTGGTATGGGCCGCGATGGTGATAATGTCCCCCGCGGCGGTCTGGGACCGCTCGGCGAGCTTCCGTACCTCGCTCGCGACGACGGCGAATCCCTTTCCCGCCTCCCCGGCCCGGGCGGCCTCGATGGCGGCGTTAAGGGCCAGGAGGTTCGTCTGCCGGGCGATTTCCTCGATGATCGTGATTCGCGACGCGATTTCCCGCACCGCCTCGGCGGCCTTCCCGATTTTCTCCCCGCCCTCTATGGCCTTTTGGGCGGCCTGCTGGGCGATGACGTCGGTTTGCGCCACGTTGTCCGCGTTCTGCCGGATGATGGAAGTCATTTCCTCCATCGAGCTCGAAATTTCCTCGATCGCCGAGGCCTGCTCGGTCGCCGACTCGGAAAGCGTTTCCGCGGTGAGGGCGGTCTCGCGGGAACTCGTGAGCATGTCGGTGGACGAGCCGGCGATGTTGATCATTACCGAGGTAAGCCGGCTTCCCATCTCCCGTATCGACTTCCGGATTCCCCGAAGGCTTTTTACTTTCTCCATGTCGGGATTGAGTTTGCCTTCGGCCATGCGGTTCACGAACTGCGAAATTTGGACCGGCTCCCCGCCCAAGTGTCGATCCAGGGACTTGTTGAGGAAGAATACGGCGAGCATCGTGAGAAGAAGGAAGGGAAAGAGAACCTGCATGATTTGCGGGATGGCCGCGGCGATGGAAACCCCGCGATAAATCGGATAGAGCGTAACCCCCGCCGCGCCGACGAGAAAGGCCAGCACGATCAGGGTAATGGACATGAAAAGCTTGGTCTTGATTGACATGGGTTTCATCTTGCCGTCAAAGGCGATCTGGGACTCGAAGTTATCGATGCTCACGATCACCGTGAGGATTCCGAAATACAGCCCGGTGGCGCAGCTCGCCATCGAGGAAAGGACTATGCCCGTCATGTCGTTGAGATACCCGCCGTGGGCGTGGACGGCTACGGTGGTAAAGGTTTGGTGCATCATGCCCCAGAGGATCAGGAAAACGACCATGAGCCAGATGGGAACCAGGCTTTCGCCCCGGCCTATCCAGGCGACCAGGAAGCGGCATACGATCCAGGCGATGACGGAAGACGCGGCAAGGACGACAAGGGGCATACCCGTCAGGTTCGCCGCGAATTGCGGGGGCGTCACGAACCCCAGGTTTATGTCCGACGTCGGCAGCGTAAGGGGAGGCCCCACGACCATCAAGCCAAACATGATCCAAAAGCCGCGGTTCTCTTTCTTGATCAAAGCGCTCATGAGGTTCTCCTTACGATACGAACGGGATGTGCGTTGCTCCGACGTGTGTCCGGAAGATTTTTATTGAGTCAAGAAAAGTATAGTTGCTGCGGGATGTCCTGTCAAAAAAGGGGAAGCCCCGGGTCCCGTAGGGATTCGGGTAAGCGCGGTACCGGGAGGTCGCCCCGGCATCGCGCCTTACCTGGGCAACAGGTCCTCGAAACCCTCGCGGATTCGCCCCGATATGGAGGCCATCGCCTCCCGCCTTCCCTTCGCGAGGCTTTCGCCCACGGGAATGGGCTCGCCGAAGCGGACGGTAACCGCCTTGCGGAAAAACCGGCGCCTCGTGCCGAAGCTGCCGCCCACCAGGCGCTGGGCGAGATCCATCAGGTTTTGGGCGGTCTCCACGAGCCGGTCGAAGGTTTCGTTTTCGGTGACCGTACGGGCGGTCAGGTACCAGGCGAGGTCCACCAGCTCCTGGTGACGGTGGAGCCAGTACGCGTCCCCGCAGCCCCGCTCCGCGAGCCGGGCCTCGAGCCAGGTCCGCTCGCGGCCTTCAGGTCCTTCCGGGAAGGCGAGGTTCATGGAATGGGAGCGGAGGAACATGACCCGCTCCCGGAGCGTGCCCTTTCCCTCCACCCCGAAATACCGTTCGGCCCGTTCCATGGCGAACTCGCTCAGGGCCCGGAACCGCGCTTCCGTCCGGGCCGGGTCGGCCGGTGGTTCGCCCGCGTTCGCGGCTTCAGGATTCCCGACGAGGCTTTCCCCGCCCGCGCCGTCGACCGCCCCGGTGCCCGCGGTCTCCGCGAGCCTCGCGAGGGCCGCCGCCTCGTCGTAGCGGTAGGTGTTTTCGTAAAACGCGACCGCCTCGTCGGCGAGGCGCGCCCAGAGGGCGGCGAAGCGCACGCGGAAATGGGCGACGAGGGCCTTTCCTTCCGGGGTGCCTTCCGTCCCTTCTCCACGCTTCCGCGCCGCCCGGAGCAATTCCGCGGGCAGGGCGGAATCGATCCCCACCATCCGCTCGCAGTCCGCGGTAAAGCGGTCGAGCCGGAGCCAGGTTTCCTTCGGGAAGCGGTACACGATACCGACCGGGAGAATGTTGACCGACACCGGGTCGGCGCCGGTTTTCTTCGACCGGTCGTCGAGCCGCCCCTGGGCCCAAATCGCGATCTGGGCCGCGCCCTGGTCGAAATCGGGAAGGACGTGGGAATAATAGGTTACCTGGCCTTCCGGGGCGATCGCGACCGGCGTGGGGGAATCGACCAGGGTCGACATGATCGTGTCCATCGTCGACTTGGAAAGCGCGCCGTGGCTCACGGGAATCGTCCCCGCGTTCCTGAGCGCGAAGGTCACCACGGGGCCGCCCCACAGGGGAATCTCGGTGCCCGCGAGAAAAATGGCCCCCAGATGGCCCGGTAGTCCGGCCTTCCTCAGGAAGGGGTTTATGCGGGTATTGAGGGTCAGGTACATGAGCTGGGGGTCGTTGTCCCCGGGATGCCGGAACGCCACGATAAACCGGGACTTCCCGAGCCGGGCGTCCCGATACTGGCTCACCGCGACATCCTCGCCTTCAAGGTCGAGTCGGTACACGTCCATCATGC
Source organism: Spirochaetales bacterium (assembly GCA_003245785.1). GTDB lineage: Bacteria > Spirochaetota > Spirochaetia > Treponematales > Treponemataceae > Teretinema. Next base: position 3,390 of record QKCE01000170.1, read on the forward strand.
CGCGGACAATGTCCCGGCCGAAGGCGGTGATCAGCCGCTGAAACCAGCGCTTGGGCTTTCCGGGGTTGAGGGTGACGAGGGGCTTGAGTTGCCAGGGTTCGAAGCGGGGTGTATGCATGGTAAGGAATGAAACCCCGGATACCGCGAAAAGTCAAGTTGCGAAGCGTCGGGGACCTTAGCCGGGCGTGTCCCGGACCGCCGCCGGGGGCGACGGCCCGGGCCGGGCCAATACGGGCTCCGGCGACGGGGCGCCTCCGGCCGCCGCGCCGGAAAACGGGGCAGCCCGATAACCCCGTGCCGCCGCCCGCGGCGGCCCATTTCCATTCCCTTTATCGCGGCGTCTTGGCCCTGCCGGGCCAACCCTCCCGGTCCCTCACGCGAAGACATGGCGGCCGTCAAGGGTTTCCGCGAATCCCGGGCTCCCTCGGAGCCCCGGGCTTCCCCGGCGCCCCGGGTTGCGTAGGTTCCCGGAAAAAAGCGGTTTTTACATTCCCATTCAATAATCCCGAGATACACCTTATCCCCGCCGCCCGCCGTCCACAATAAGAATAATTCCTATGGCTTTCCCGAATGCATTGGCGGCGCGCCTACGGGTACGGGTTCGTGGACCGGAACGTATCCTGCGAGGTTTTTTTGGTACGGAGGCGGAATTTCACTCTTCGAGGGAGAATTCCCCGGAAATGGGCATGTAGGAATCCCCGAGCATCGCCTTTATCGTGCCGTCCCGATGCATCTTGATCAGTTCGACGTTCAGCCGCTCGAGGAATGACCGCATCTCGGGGGTATTCCGGCCGGTCAGGCGGTCGTAGGATTGGAAAAAAGGCTTGGCCGGGTCGTAGCTCAGTTCCGGCAGGTATATGTAGAGGTCGGGTAAAAAGCCCAACATGGCCTGTATTCGCCCGGCCTTGAGCATTCCCAGGTTCTGCTGGTCCGATTCCACCACTTCAATCCGTATGCCCGAGTCGGTGAGCTGGGTCCAGGTTCCCTCGAAACCCCGCAAGCCCCCCACCTTCAGTCCCCGCAATTCGGCGGGTCCCGTCAGGGCTGGTGTTCCTTTCGGCGTAAAGATGTAGCCCTTGTAGGCGCCGAAGGGATAGGAGGCGAGAATGGTCTCGCCCGGGAAAGAAGCCCGGACGGTCGCGGTAAAGGTGAATATACCGTCCCAATCCTGGTTTTCCTGGAATTCATAAAGCGCCCTTAGTTTCGGGAAAACCTGCGACCGGTACTTCAACCCCGCTTGGGCGGCGGCCCTGGCGAGAACTTGCTGGTACAGGCCGGTTCCGTCCTGGGTTATCAGGGTATCTATTTCCGGCATGACGATCCTGACCTGGGCGAACGCGGATACGGCAAGGGAAAAAAGGAAGGCTCCGATATATACGCGTCTTTTCATACTGCC
>QKCE01000034.1 GCA_003245785.1 Spirochaetales bacterium
CCCGCCTCCGAAAGGATCGGGGGATCGCGTCCTGGATAGCCATCGCGAACAACGGAACCGCCGAAACCCGCGGGATCGCCGACTTCGGCGTGTCCGGAAAGGGAGGCCTGAAAGTGCAGTTCGTGGACCACGATGGGACGCCGACGGCCTATATCTGGATGCGCGGCTCGGGGACCGAGCCCGTTTTCCGCATCCTGGCGGACGCGAAGGGCAGGGATCCCTCTTTTGAAAGGGAGCTTCTCGCGTGGCTGACCCGGATGGTACTTGAGGCGGACACCAAAATATAGTACTATCCGAATTCTCAAGGAAGGTACAAATGGGTATACGCGGAGAGCTTTTCACCACCAAAATCTCGCTCGACAACCGGACTTACTTCTTCAACGTGAAGGAAAACCGGACCGGCGACGTGTTTCTTCAGGTCGTGGAAAGCAAAAGCACCGAAGGGGCCGATTTTGACCGTCATGCCATCGTCGTGTTCGAGGATGACATGCAGAAATTCCTTCAGGGGCTCGAGGGTAGCCTCGGCTTCATCGAGAAGAACCGGAAAGCCCGGGTAAAGGAAGCCGCCGAAAGGGGCGACCAGGGCAAGAAAAAGGTGGTCAGGAAAAAGGCCGCCGAGGCGCCGGTGAAGAAGGAAAGCGCGCCGAAAAAGGCGCCGCGCAAGGTAACGGTCATTTCAAAGAAAGACAAGAAGCCCGAATAATAGCCGCAGCGCGCGCGCTTCGGCATTAAAAGAGGTCGAGCTGGCCTTCGCCTTTCAGACGGAAAGATTTCCGCTGTATGGGCGAAGGCCCGTTTTCTTTTAAAGCCCTTATATGCGCGGCCGTCGGGTACCCCTTGTGACGCTCGTATCCGTATTCCGGGTAAAACCAGGAATAACGCTCCATCATGCGGTCACGGGCGGTTTTCGCGAGGATGGAAGCGGCCATGACCTCGGGATACGTGCCGTCTGCCCGCGGTTCCGCGCGTACCGAACGCGCCGCGATATCCGGCTTGTGGAGGCCGTCTACGATCGCGTCCACGAAAGCCGGGTCCAATTCCTCCGCGGTCGCGGTGCCAAGGCCGCGGAACAGGCCCTCGTAGGCCCGTTTCATGGCGAGGAGGGACGCGCCGAGAATGTTCAAGGTATCGATCTCCTCCGCCGACGCCCAGGCGACGCACCAGGCCACCGCCCGCCCGTATATCTCGCCCATCGCGAGGGTTCGCCGCCGTTCGTCGAGCTTTTTGGAATCGTTCAGGAGAGACAGGTCGAAATCGCCGGGAAGGATCACCGCGGCGGCGCAGACGGGACCGGCCATCGGGCCGCGCCCCGCCTCGTCCAGGCCGCAGCGCAAAACGGGCCGGGAGCTCACGGCGCGACCGCTCTGCAGCGGTAAGGGTCCAGGTTCGAAACCCGGCTTCGGGGGCTCACGGCCGGGCGTTGAGCACCGAAAGGATCGGTATGAGCTCGGGATCGTTCTTGTAATAATGTTCCTTGAGTTCTTCCTCGCTGAGCCCGATGAGCTCGTGGCTCATGTAATGGATCCAGCGGTCGTCCTCGGGGCGGGCGATCTCGTGCTTCCGGCACCAGTAGTCCGGCTGGATGGGGAGCTGCTCCTCATGGAAGGAAAAGTACTTGTAATCGTGCACCGCGACCTTGATATCCTTTCTCGGTATGCCCTTTTCGAGGAGGATCTCGACGAGATGGTTTACCGTGCGGCCGGTGTCGAAAATGTCGTCCACCAGGAGGATACGGTCGCCGTTGCGAAGGTGCTCGGGGGAATAGGTCCAGCCGTCGACCATGACGCGGTCCCGCTGCCTGATATCCGAATAGGAACGGGCTACCACCGCGGCGTAAAGCACCGGGCGGACTTCCTTCCTGACGATCTTGAAATACTCGCTGATGACGTTCGCGAGATACGCGCCGCCGCGAAGGGACACGTAAATGACGTCGGGGATGAACCCGTCCTGGTGGATACGGTACGCCATCTTGAGCGCGTTGTTCCGAACCTTCTCGTAGGGCAGGAATTCCTTATTCATGCGTAAAACCTCTCATTCAACCAATGTAATGTTTTTTTCGCGAATGCTCAAGGGAACCGCTTCAGGCAAAAAAAAGGACGGCGCCGCTTTCCCGCGGGAAAGGGCGCCGTCCGTCGGTCCGCCGTCGGTAGGGGATCCGGTTATTTCTTGTACTTCATGGTCGTCACGGTCTGGCCGTCGCGGAGCACCTCGAACCAGATGTCGCCCTTGGCGGAGGCGAGCTGGGCGTAGAAGCCCGACAGGTCGGAAACCTTCTTGTCGTTCATCTTCACGATCACGTCGCCCGCGAGGAGCCCCATGACCGACGCAGGGCTCTTTGCCTGCACGTTGGCGACCAGGACGCCCTTCTGCTTGGCGTCGAGATTGAGCCGGGTACGGACGTCGGAGGTCAGCGCGTAGGGCACGAAGCCGGGCCAGAGCTTGCTCGAGTCGGTTACGGTATTCTCGTCCCGTTCCTCGATTTTCACCTGAAGGTCCCGCTCCTTGCCGTCGCGGATTACCCTGAAGGCGGCGGCCTTGCCCGCGGGGAGGTCTCCCACGTCCCGCACGAGCTGGTCGACGGACTTGACGTCGCGGCCGTTGAGGGCGATCACGAAGTCGCCCGGGAGTATGCCGCCCTTCGCGGCGGGCGAGTTGGAGAATACCTGGCTCGCCAGGGCGCCCTTCCTGCCCGCGAGACCGAGCTCGCCGAGGGTTTCCTGATCCGCGTCCACCAGGGACACGCCGAGCCAGCCGTACCTGATCTTGCCGTTGGCGATGAAGTCGTCGATGGCCTTCTTCACGTTGTTTATCGGGATGGAGAAACCGAGGCCCTGGGAGCCGCCGGATTGCGAGGCGATCCAGGAATTGATCCCGACCACTTCCCCGTAGATATTCACGAGCGGCCCGCCGGAGTTGCCCTGGTTGATCGCCGCGTCGGTCTGGATGAAGTCGTTTATATTGTTGTTGGGCCCGCCGTCGCGGCCGACCGCGCTCACGATGCCCTGGGTGACCGAGGACATGTAACCGAGGGGGGAGCCGATGGCGAAGACGATGTCGCCGGTCTTGACCGTATCCGAGTCGCCGAGGTTGACGATCGGGATGTCGTTCGCGGTCGATTCGAAGGAAACGAGGGCGATGTCCTTGCGCTCGTCGGAGCCCACGAGCTTGCCTTCGAACTCGCGGCCGTCGTCGAGCCGCACGGTGATCTTGGAAGCGGTACCCGCGACGTGGTGATTCGTCAGGAGGTACCAGGTCTTGCCGACGTGGCGGACGATGAAGCCCGAGCCGAGCCCTTCGGAATTGTATTCCCGCTGCGGGGTCTGGCCGTTTTGGCCGTCCTGCCCGTTCTGGTTATCCTGGGGATTCCCGAAGAAAAACCAGGGATTCGCGTCCAGGGGCGAATTCTGCACGGTCTGTGTTTCGGTAACGTCGAGGGTCACTACGGACGGCAGGAGGGCCGCGGAAATGGCGCGGTTGGCCTTCTGCATTCCCTCGAGGAACGTGAGCGTATCGGCGGGTACGGCGGCCTGCGAGGGGGATTCCGCGTAGACGGTCTGGGCCGAGCCGGGCGAGCGGGTGGAGAACAGGGCCACGAGGGCGAAGCTCGCGAGAGCCGCCGCCACGACCAATATCTGCTTGCCTGCCTTATCTTTAATGCGATTCATGATAACCTCCAAATGGATGCGAGCGCGCGCTTTTCTTACATAAAGGTAATGCCCGGGAACGGTTTTTGGTTACGGAAGGGGTCATTCCTCGCCGGGATTTAACATTGTTAAGACCTCGGTATGGTCGGGGAACACCGCGACGGTATGTTCCATGTGGCACGAATTGAGCCCGTCGGAGGTTACCACGGTCCAGCCGTCGCCGAGGAGGTCCACGTCCCCGGTTCCGGCGTTGATCATCGGCTCGATCGCGAGCACCATTCCCGGCACTATGCGGGGATTCGGGCCGCGCTCCGGCACGTTCGGGATTTGGGGATCCTCGTGGACGTTGAGGCCCACGCCGTGGCCGCAATACTCGTACACCACGCCGAAACCCCTCGAGCTGGCTACGTCGTACACCGCCCGGGAGATGTCCCCGATGCGGTTCCCCTTCAGGCAGGCCGCGATTCCCGCTTCCAGGCAGCGCTTCGTCGTGTCGAGTAGCTCGAGGTCCCGCGCGGAAACCGAACCGACGGGAATGGTGACGGCGGAATCGCTGATGTAGCCGCCGAGGTCGATACCGATATCCAGGGACACGAGGTCCCCGTTCTTGATGACCCGGTTCGGGGAGGGAATGCCGTGGATCACCTCCTCGTTGATGGAGATGCAGGCGGCGCCGGGAAATTTCTGGGAATACCAGGCGGGCTTCCCCCCGATCCCCTTGATGAAGGCGACGCAGAGCGCGTCGATCTCGCCGGTGGTCACGCCTTCCCTTACCGCGGGCACTATCTCCCGGTAGAGCCGCGCTAGGGCCTTGCAGGATTTCCGAATCCCGTCGATTTGCCTGTCGTTCTTTATCCGTATCATTCAGAATCCCCCGTTTACATTCCCAGTCTTTTTTTCAGGTCGCGGATGCCCGTGAGTTTCGGGTCCATCCGCAGGGCCTCGGCGAGGCATGCCCTGGCGGTATCGCCGTCGCCGATCCTTTCGTAGCACCCCGCCATCAGTTTCAGGATGAACGCGTCGTCCTTTTTGCCGAACTTGAGCTCGAGGGCGGTTTCGAGCCCGTCGAGGGCCAGCTCGTCGCTCACCGAGCCCACGAGGCGGTTCCGCGCGATGTCGCGGGCAAAGGCGACGACTTCCGGGAAGAAATGCCGGAAATAGGGCCTCTCCCGCTCGAGGTTGATTACCGAGGCAAGGAGGGCGAACGCCTCGAGCCATTCGCCCCGGAAGGAAAGCTCCTCCGCGAGGATAAAACCGCAATCCATGTAATCCTCGCGGTCGAAATAGCGGGAAAGGTCGAATCCCGCGGGATCCTCCCGGCGTTCCCGGAATTCCCGTACCGCCTCCTCCTCCAGCCCGTGAAGGAGGTCGAAGAAGATAAGCTTCGCGCGGCTTTCAGGGTCGGACCGCTCCATGAGCCACATGCGGTAATCGAACCGCGTTCCTTCCGGGCTCCCCGCGGCGTATTTGCGCCAGGCCGCGTAAAGGGCGTCGAATTCTGCCCGGCGCTCCGGATTCGAGAGGGTCTCGTAGGCGTCGATGAGCTCCCGCATGCCGGCGACGGCGACGTCCACCGACCCGCGGGACTCGTGCACGTCGGGGTGGAGTTCCTTCGCCTTTCGCCGATACGCGCGCTTTATCTCCGCGGCCGAGGCGGACGAGGTAACGCCGAGAATTTGGTAGCAGTCTTTCACGTCCCGGTTCAGCCTATCTTTTTTCCGACCCACGCGGCGTGGTCGGCGTCGCGGACGACGTCGAAATAGTCGAGCTTGACGCCCTCCGCCTCCATGGCTCGCATGAGGGTGCGGCAGGTCTTCTCGGAGGATAGGCCGGACTTGACCACCAGGGCGCAGCCTTTCTTGCCCGAGATCGCGCCGGAGGTCGAAAGGTATTCCGCGACGCGGGGCGGAATTTTCCCGCCGATTATCCCTGAGGGCTTTACGACCGTCGCCACGTAATCGTAAATGGTAAGCCGCGTGCCGGTAAGGTCCTCGAGGCCGTTGAAAAGGTCGACCTGGTTCCCGTTACCCGCCGAGGCGGACTGGAGCTTGCGGACGATGGACGAGAATTTCCCGTCGGTCATGGGGTAAAAAGTTATGAGCGCGACGCGCATGGGTACACCTCCGATGTTGACGTATGAGTCAAGCGAGCTTGAAAAGCTGCTCGACCGTTTGCTGCTTGACGACGAGGACGGAACAGCGGGCGTTCACCAGGATCGATTTATGGGTCGAGGAAAGCACGTCCTTGTCGGACTGGGTGCTTTCGGTGCCGCCGAGCAGTATAAGGTCCGCCTTCCTCTCCTCGGCCAAGGCCACGACCTCGGACCAAATGGCCCCGCTCCGGAGCTCGGTCTCCACCTTTACGCCCTTTTCCTTGCCGAGCTGCTCGACGAAGGAAAGGTACCGCTGGCCGTTTTGCTCGAGGCTCCGCTCGTACTCGCGGCTTTCGTCCTCCACGAAGATCCTGTTGAGGCTGAGCTGGCGTATCGTCGCCATGTCGACGACGTATACCGCGCGAACCTCGCATTGATATAGCTTGGCCATGAGTATAGCGTATCTTACGGCGTTGATCGAGGCCTCGGTGCCGTTAACCATCACGAGCACGTTCTTAAAAAGGGGCTTTATCATAAGCTCCCGCCTCCGTTTCTGGCTTTGAGGGCCTTGAGGACGAAAATGCTTTCCCGCTCCCGCTCCTCAAGCACGCTTTCGATATACACCCGGGTTTCCCGGGTTTGCGGAATCACCTGCTTGTCGAGGGCGTTCACCCGGCGCTGGGTTTTCTTCACTTCCCGGGCGAGGCGCCACACGATCGTCCTGATCGAGGCCATCTCGGTCAGGAGCTTCAAGAGGCCGAAAAACTCTATCGTCACCTTGTCGCAATCCGCGAAGGAATTGAGGTAGGACCAGGGAAGCCGCCGCTTGGGCAGGTCTACCGATATCGACGTAAAGTTCATCCCCGCAAGTATAACACGTTTTTCCGTCAGGGAAAAATCGTAGGAAACCGAGCGGGAAACCCGCTCGGTACGGTCCCGGCCGACGGACATGAACATCCGCTTGAGGGAGGGATAGGCGCGGGCGACCTGCTTCTCGATATCGGCCTCGAGGAGCTTGACCCGCTCCACCATCTGCATGAGCTCCATGACGAGAATCTCGCGCTTCTGCTCCAGGAGCTCGTAGCCGTCCTTCGCGATGGCGAGCTGTTCCTTGACGGCGAGCAGGTTCGACTTGGTAGGCGCGACGGGCAGGCGGGACATGGCTTACCCCCGCCCCGCCGGGGTCGCTGACCCGACGTTGGCCCCGGCCCCCGCGTCCACCGCGGCCTGCATGTACTTGTCGATGAGCGCGGGCTTGATCCGATAAAGGTCCTCCCGGGGAAGGGTCGCGAGAAGCCGCCAGCCGAGGTCCAGGGTTTCCTGGATGGAGCGGTTCTCGAACTCGCCCTGGGTGAGGAAGCGCTGCTCGAAGGCCTCGCCGAATTTGAGGTAGAGCTTGTCCGCGTCGGAGAGCTCCTCCTCGCCGATTATCGCGGCGAGGTTGCGGATGCCCTTCACCTTGGAATAGGCGGCGAAGAGCTGGCTCGACACGTCCTTGTGGTCGTCCCGGGTCATGCCCTCTCCTATCCCGTCCTTCATGAGCCGCGAGAGGCTCGGGAGGCCGGCCACCGGGGGGTACACGCCCTTCTGGGCGAGCTCCCGGTCGAGGACGATCTGACCCTCGGTGATGTAGCCCGTAAGGTCCGGGATCGGGTGGGAGATATCGTCGTTGGGCATGGACAGGATCGGGATCTGGGTAATGGACCCGGAGGAGCCCTTGATCTTCCCGGCCCGCTCGTACAATTCGGCGAGGTCGGAATACAGGTAGCCCGGGTAACCCTTGCGGCCCGGCACCTCGCCGCGGGTAGTGGAGATTTCCCGCAGGGCCTCGCAGTAGTTCGTCATGTCCGTGAGGACGACGAGGACGTGCATGTTCTTCTCGTAGGCGAGGTATTCCGCCGCGGTGAGCGCGCAGCGGGGCGTCACTATGCGCTCGATGGAGGGCGCGTCGGCGAGGGAAAGGAACATGACGACCCGGGAAAGGACGCCCGACTCCTCGAAGGTGTCGATGAAAAAGCGCGCCACATCGTACTTGATGCCCATGCCCGCGAAGACCATCACGAAGCTTTCGTCCGCCGAAAGGATCTTCGCCTGCCGGATTATCTGGGCGGTGAGCTTGTTGTGGGGAAGGCCGTTTCCCGAGAACACCGGGAGCTTCTGTCCCCGGATCAGGGTATTCATGCCGTCGATGGCGGACACGCCGGTCTGTATGAAGTCCCGGGGATAGACCCGCGCGTAGGGGTTAATCGGGTACCCGTTCACGTTCAGGAGCTTCGAGGAATACATTTCGGGGTAGCCGTCGATGGGCTTCCCGAGGCCGTTGAAGATGCGGCCCATGATGCCCTCGGATACCCGTAGCTCCATGGGGGACTCGAGGAACTCCACCGTCGTCTCGTCGAGGGAAAGACCCGAGGTGGTGCCGAAGATCTGGACGACGCAGTATTCCTCGGACACGTCGATTATCCGGCCGGTACGCACGGACCCCGAGGGATCCCGCACGGCGGCTATCTCGCCGAAGAACACGTTCTCCCGGCGCCTGACTATCACGATCGGGCCGTCGACCGACGCGACGCCCCTGTACTCTACTCCCTTCATCTCAAGCCTCCGCCTTTCGGTACGTCCGCTCGAGATCGTCGAGCTGCTGATTCATCCGGAGTTCGACCGCCGCGACGCCCGCGGTATCCTCGTTTTTGTACGTCGTCTTGACCCGGACTATCTCCTCGCGGCAGGGAAGGCCCACGACCTTGAGGAGGGGGGCGCCCCGCTTGATGATGGCCGACGCGCGCTCGTGGAAGCGCATGATCATCGTGAGGATCATGATCTGCTTCGCGGGCTCTGAATACATGTCTATGTCGTCGAAGGCGCTCTGCTGGAGGAAGCCGTTCTTCACCATCTCGGCGGTCACGAGGATTATGCGCTCGGTGTCGGGGAGCGCGTCGGGGCCGATGAGCCGGACGATCTGCTGGAGGCGCTGCTCGCGCTTGAGAAGCTCGAGGGCCTGGATGCGTACGGCGTTCCATTGGGGGTCGAGCCGGTCCCACCAGGGGCGAATCTCGTCGGCGTATTCCGAATAGGACTCGATCCAGCCGATGGCGGGGTAATGGCGCGCGTTCGCGAGGTCCCGGTCCAGGGCCCAGAAGCAGCGGATGAACCGCTTCGTGTGCTGGGTGACGGGTTCCGAGAAATCGCCGCCCGGGGGTGACACCGCGCCGATGACGGAGACAGAACCTTCCTTCCCGCAGAGGCCGGTTACGCGGCCGGCGCGCTCGTAAAATTCCGCGAGGCGGGTCGGTAGGTACGCGGGGAAGCCTTCCTCGGCCGGCATTTCCTCCATGCGCCCGGAAAGCTCGCGAAGGGCCTCGGCCCAGCGGCTCGTGGAGTCCGCCATGATCGCCACGTCGAGGCCCATGTCGCGGTAGTACTCCGCGAGGGTGATGCCCGAATAGAGGGAAACCTCCCGGGCCGCCACGGGCATGTTGGAGGTGTTCGCGATGAGGATCGTCCGCTCCATGAGCGACCGGCCCGAGCGCGGGTCTATGAGTTCCGGGAATTCCGACAGGACGTCGGTCATCTCGTTGCCGCGCTCGCCGCAGCCGATGTATACGATGATGTCCGCGTCGCACCATTTGGCGATCGCGTGCTGGGTCATGGTCTTGCCCGTCCCGAAGCCCCCGGGAATCGCCGCGGTGCCGCCCTTGGACAGGGGGAAGAACACGTCGATCACCCGCTGCCCGGTGATGAGCGGCTCGGTGACGGTCATTTTGGTCTTGAACGGCCGGGCGCGCCGCACGGGCCACCAATGGGAGAGCCGGATTTCCTCGTCGAGGTCGGTCCTGGCGACCACGTCCTCGATCGTGTAGTCCCCCTCGCCGGCGATCCAGGAGAGGGAGGTCCCGCGGACGTCCGGGGAAACCATGACGCGGTGCGTTACCGAATCGGTTTCCTGGACGGAGCCTATGACGGCGCCGCCGGAAATCGGGAAGGAAGCGCCCGGGGCCGCGGCGGCCGGTTCGGGCACGAAACGCCATTTCCGGGCCGGGTCGATGGGATCGCTCCGCTCGCCGGGCTTAAGGAAGGCGCCGGATGAGGCGAAGAGGGTTTCCAGGGGCCGCTGGATGCCGTCGTAAATCGTGCCGATGAGGCCGGGTCCGAGCCGGACGGAAAGGGGGCGCCGATGGCAGACCACCTTCTCCCCCACCCTCATGCCGGTGTCGTCCTCGTATACCTGTATGGTCGCGATATCGTTTTTCAGGCGGATTATCTCGCCGATGAGGGCGGCCTCTCCCACGTCCACCACGTCGTAGAGGCCGCAGGCGCCGAGTCCCTCGGCGAAAACGATGGGCCCGGACACGCGCGTAACGGTACCGGTAACTGGTTCAAGCGCGTTCATTCGGGCAACCTCCCGCCGAAGAGGGCTTCGGCCAATTCCTGCCTGCGCGAGGAGAGAAGCTCCTCGAATATCTCGCTTCGGGTTACCCGGCAGAGGGTCGAGCGGTCCGCGGTTTCCACGAGGAGCCCGTCGGCGAAGCCCGCCACCCGGGCCTCTGCCTCGCCGAGGACGACCACGCTTTCTACCCGGTCCCGGCCGACGGTACCCTCGAGGAGGGCCTCGACGTCGGAGACGGGGTAGCCTATCTCCCGAACCCGGAGCCGCGCGGTTCCGAGATTCGGGACATAGCGTTCGAGCTTCGAACGATAAAGCGCCAGGCGCCGAGCCGCGCCTATATCCTTGAACCAGGAGTCAAGGGCCGCGCGCACCGAGGTATCGACGAGGGATACCATGCGGCGCTGCTTTTCGAGCGGTATCGCGGATTCGCTGTCCTGCCGGTAAGCCTCGAGGCGCGCGTCGCAGTCCGCCGCCTTTTCCGCCCTGGCGGACTCGAGCCTGGCTTCGCTTTCCGAGCGGATGCGCTCGCAATCCGAGTCCGCGGCCTTCAGCAGCTTTTCCGCCTTCTTTCGCGCGTCTTCCTGAATCTCGCGGTCGAGTATGTCGGTAGAGCGTAATTCTTCCATTTTTATCTCCAGTCTGTCACACGTGGATTCCGATGGCCTCGCGAATGGAATCCGTCAGGCTCTTCCTTCCTTCGAGATGCCCCCGCAGGCCCGGGATTTCCACGATGAGGGGGAGTCGGTCGCCCATCTGCCAATCCCGTACCTCTTCCTCGAGATACGAGGCGATTTCCTCGGTGAGGATGAGCACCATCGGCGTCGCCTCTCCCGTCGGGGTCCCCCCCGCGAGCAGGTTGCCCCGGCCCGTCATGCGGTAAAACGCGTCGAGCGCCTCGTCCCGCGAGCTCGCCACGGTTCCGCTTACGCCCACGAGGGCGAAACCCAGCACGAGCTCGCGTTCCCCTATTATCCAGTATTGCACGGCCTTTCGGTCCCGCGGCTCAGAGAAGGATGATCAGGAGGGAAACGAGAAAGCCCCAGAGGCAGATACCCTCGGCAAGGCCCACGAAGGGAAGCGCCTTCCCGGAAAGCTCCGCGTTCTCGCTCATGGCGCCCATGGCCGCGGCGCCGATGCGCCCGACCGCCATGCCGCCGGCGATGCAGGCGAGGCCGACCGCGAGGGCCGCCGCGATGTACTTGTAGCCCGCCGCGGTCGCCGCCGCCGCGGCCGCCGAATCCTGGGCGAAGGCGGCGCCGGCCATGCCGACGAGGAGGAAGGCGGTCGTTACGATTGCTTTGCGATTCATTTTATGCTCCTTCGTGTTTCGCCGGCGCAAACCGGCTCTATTTGGGTTATCCCTTGTACGTAAACCTGAAAGGCTTGAATTCCTTTCCCGTTTCGGTAAAGAACTTCGAGAAGAACTCGTAATACTGGAGACGGACGACCTGGATCGCCACGATCAGCCCCTCCAGCACGATGATGATGGCGTTTCCCACAATCGCGATAACGATTCCACCCGCGGAGAGGCTTCCCCCCACGAGGTCGGTCATGGTGAAGACGATGAAGCTCAGCACCGCGTGGGAAAGCGCGAAGGCGCCCACGCGGAGAAAGCTTACGGAGTTCGAGAAGAAGGTGGAGAACACCTCGAGGAGCTCCACGATCCCCTCGATTATCCCGATGAAAAAGCCGTTCTCGAAGGCGCGGCCGTGGCCCTCCAGGCGCCTTACGATCGGTTCCGAAAAAAAGATGCCGACCAGCGGAAGGGCGAGCAGGGCCCATTCCAGGGGAAGGGGCGCCGAGCCGGCGACGGCGAAGCGAAGGGCGAGAAAAACGCCGAACCAGAAAAAAGAGGCCCCGCAAACGCCTGTCTTGCCGAAAACCGCCCGGGCGGGACGGCCCAGGGAAAACTGGTTAACGATATTGATCGCGAGGCCCAGGGAATTGATGATGAAACCGATGGAGAGGGTAAATCCGAAGAAAATCATGAGCTTGCCCAGTGAATCCTTTGAGGGCATCATTTCCAGGATGCGGTCCCTTGGCTCGCCGAAGTAGCCCGTGATCGCCCGGGAAAGGGGGGCGAGAAGCTCGCCGTTCGCGAAGAATTCTCCGGTAAGGATACCCATGACCATGCTCGAAAGGCCTATCGCGATGAAAACCGGCCCGAAGTGGGCCCACTTCCGAAGCCCCCGGACCTTGTCCAGGGAGAGGAGAACGCCGAAGAGGGCGAAAAACAGGCCCTGTCCCACGTCGCCGAACATGATGCCGAAAAGGAGGGTGAAAAAGAACGCGACGATCGGCGTGGGGTCGATTGTCCCGTAAAGGGGCGCGCCGTAGCTGAAGATCATCCGCTCGAAGCTCCTGACCACGGGGCCGTGCCGGTAGCGCACGGGTACCTTTTCGACCCCGGAACGCACCCCCTCGACCTCGTCGGGAGACCAAATACGGATCGCGACCCGTCCCTCGGTGAGATTGTCCAGCTCCAGCATGAGGTGTCCCGATTCCGAAGCGGGAATCCACCCGGAAACCCTGAAGACCATCTCGGTCGATTCGAGTCCCTGCCGGACCTGGCGTACCCGGGTCGCGAGGGTGATCCGCTGGAGGGTGGCGACGTATTCCCGGGCGACCGAGGCGGTAAACCGCATGCGCTCGTCCACCACCTCCGCAAGGGCCTCCTCGGCGGCGGCCACTTCCCTCTCGAGTTCCGCGAGTATCTCGTCGGGTACCCCGGTAAACTCCTCGGGAATTTCCAGGGCCACGAAGCCGAATTTTTTAAGTTCCGAATCGAGGGCAAACCGGCCCTTCCTGGAGGAGGCCGCGAGTACCCGGGTCTTGTCTTCCCCCAGGGGAACGAGGACGGCGCGGTCGCCGAGGGCCGCGCGGGCGTTCTCCAGCTCCGCGGGATCGAGCCGGCCGATACGGAGGGCAAGAAAGGTCAGGTGTTCAAGTTCCGAGAAGGAAACCTTGAGGTTCGCGAAGGCCCGGGCCTCGTCGCGCGCGTCGGTCACCCGGTCGCGGAACTCCCGGGCTATCCGCTCGCGCTCGCGGATGTCTTCCACCCGCTCGGCGAGGGACTCCGCTTCTTCAACCTGTCCCGACTCGGGAAGCCCGATTCCCGCCTCCCAGCCGTTAGGGTCGGGGATTCCGAGGTAGGCCCGCCCGGTTTGCAGCCGCGCCAGGAGGGCGAGCAGGCGCTCGTCCTCGCCGTCCCGGCGCTCTCCCGCCGAACCGCGGATCTCGAAATCCGCCCGGGTACCGAGATATTCGAGCACCCGGTCGATATCCTGCCGGAGGATCATGAGCTCTATCAGTTTCATCTTGGTCGTTCTGAACATCGAGCTACTCCCCCGTTATCTCGGCGACTTGCTCCGCCGTGGCGCCCAGGCGCAGCCCCTCGGCGGCGACCCGTACCATCTGTTCTTCCAGCTGCTTCAACTTGAAAAAGGCCACGAGCACGCCCGCGGTAAAGGGATTTCGGTGAAACCGGTTCTGGGCCATCCGGAACAGCTTTCGGTCCGCCTCCAGCTGCGCCCGGCGGGGATCGAGGTTCCAGGGCGTGCCCTCCTCGCCCCGGTTCAGCAGCCACGCGTAGTCCCAGTCGGCCCATTCGCTCCAGGTATCCGGGGAACGGGTAAGGGCCTGGAGCGCGGGACGACGAAGGGCGGCGGCGGAAGGATCGCCCTCGCCGGCGAGCATGGGGGCGACGGCGTCCTCGCCCATGCCGTAATACACCCGCAGGCGGAGGGCCCACACGATGTTCTGAAGGATTATCTCTTCCTTGATAAGCGGCTCCACCGCGTCCCGGTCGGCGCCCCCGAGAGAAAGGACCGCCTTCCAGAGGTTGCGGTAGTATTCGTGATCGAGCCGCGTTTCCCATTCCGTCCGTTCCTCCGCTTCGGGTACCCTATCATACCACGAGCAAGGGGTTCCCCGGGTGATTTCCGCGAGATCGGGCCAGGCGTCGTGCCGGAAAAGGGAATAGGGCCCGATGCTCACGATGAAGGGCCGTTCGGTCTTTCCCTGGGCGAGGGCGGAGGATTCGGATTTCAGGTTGTTGTATTCATAAAGGGAAAGGAGGGCGACGGAGACGGGGTCGGGGGTTTCGTAGGCGGAAAGAAGTTCGAGGAACTCGTCGACCACCCGTTGCTCGAATTTGCGCTCGAGCAACAGCGCGAGAAGGCCTTCGGGAACCATGGGCGGGGGATCGTCGTAGAGCGTGACCCACAAGTCCTGAAGGCGCCGGACGCCGAAGAGCTTCTTGGCCCGGGGCCCGATCCAGGATTTTGCCTTGAGCGCGCACGCGCGGGCGTAAACGAACGCGTCGGCTCCGACCCTGTCCATGGCTACCGTCCCGAGAAGACGGAATCGAGATAGACTCCGAAGGAGGCTTCGTCCCTCGGCAGGGCCTCGATACGCTTTTGGTACTCGGCCATTTCCCGCTCGCGGCGTTCGTCGATCTTGCGCTTTTCCGCTTCCAGGCCCGACTCGAGTTCGCCGACCAGGGATTCCCAGGCTTCCTTGTACTTTTTCGAGGATTCGTCCGTCGCGGCGGCCTTTCGCCTGTCCGCCTCGTTTTGGGCGTCCGCCAAGAGCGAGGTCGCCTCCCGCTCCACCGACATCAGGTGCCCGATAACGTCTTGCCCGTCCATCTCGTACCCCTTGAAGTTGATCCGGTAACGGGACCGAAGGAAAATTCGGTTCAGCGCCTCGGTGAGGGGGCCCTAAAGCAAAAACCGGCTTGGCGCCGGTTCGCTCCGTTTACCGCGGATTCGGTCTCCATTTACATGGAGGTCGTAAGCATATCTTCGAACTTGCAAATCGTTTTGTAGGCGCCCTCGGGATCCTTTTGGTCCAGGAGGGACCGGTAAAAATCGGGATTCTCCAAGAGGATCGCCAGGCGCTTGAGAATCCGGAGGTGCATCGAAAAATCCTCGCAGGAGGTGAGGATCATGAATACGACGTGCACCGGCTTCCCGTCGAGGGCGTCGTAATCGATGCCGTCCCGGGAGATCCCGATGATGCCGTGCTCTCCCTGGGGGATATGCCCGCTTTGGGCATGGGGAAGGGCGATGCCCGTCTTGATGCCCGTGGAAAGCTTTTTCTCCCGTTCGCGGATGACCCCGAGTATCCCCTCGCGCGAGGCGGTGGGATACTTGGAGACGAACAGGTCGACCATTTCTTCGAAGGTTTCATCCTTGTCTTCGCTTTCGAGCCCGATCTTGATCAGGTCCGGCGAGAAGATACGGCCGAGTACCATGGGCTTGCCGCCTTACTGCGCCGCGGGTGCGTCGGTCGACGCGTCGGCGGGGGCGGTTTCGGCGGGCGCCGCGGCGTCGGAAGAGGCCTGGTCGCCCGACCACCATTCGCTGTTCGAACCGGCGGATTCGACGCGGGCCGCGTTTTCGATGCCCTTGTCCGAGGGACTCTTGTTCACGAACGCCAAAAAGAACGCGGTCACGAAGAAAAGGGTAACGACCACGTAGGTTGCCTTGGTAAGGACGGAGGCGGAACGGGAGCCGAAAGCGGAATTGCTGCCGCCGGCGAAAATGCCTCCGAGGGTGTCGCCTTCCTCGTTCTGGATGAGCACGAGCGCCACGATGAGGATACAGACGAGCACGAAAACGACCAATAAAGCGATACTAATGACAGCCATAAAGTTCTCCAAGTAATGATTCAAAAACCACTATATCCCAAAGCGGGAGGTTGTGCAAGTATAATGAAAAGGCCGCGTCCCGCCTCGCGCGGCCCGCGGCCCTTCGGGTCCCGGGCGGGAATGCCCCGCCCGAAGGTTTTAAAAAATCACTTGCAGAGGGCGATCGGCTTGAAGGTGTCGGCCTTGAGGGCCGCGCCGCCGATGAGGCCGCCGTCGATGTTTTCCTTCGCGAGAAGGGCTTCGGCGTTGTCGGCCTTCATGGAGCCGCCGTACTGAATGACCATCGCGTCCGCGGCGGCTTTTCCGTACAGGTCGGCGACGATGCCGCGGGTGAACTTGTGGATCGCGTCGGCGTCGTCCGGGGTGGCGGTCTTGCCGGTGCCGATGGCCCAGACGGGTTCGTAGGCGATGGTCACCTTCTTGAGGTCCTCAGGCGATACGCCCTCGAGGCCCTTGCGGGTCTGCGCTTCGCACACGGCCTCGGCCTTGCCGGCCTCGCGCTCCTCGAGGAGCTCCCCGACGCAGAGGATTACCTCCAGGCCGTGGGAAAGCGCGAGCTTGACCTTCTTGTTGATCATCGCGTCGTCTTCCTTATAGGTGTGGCGGCGCTCGGAGTGGCCGAGGATAACGACCTGCACGCCGAGGTCCTTGAGCTGGAGCACGGACACCTCGCCGGTGTGGGCGCCCTGTTCGTCGGTGCTCATGTTCTGGGCCCCGAGGAGAATGTTGGTGCCCTTCACGACCTTGGACACCGCGTCGAGGGCGGTGAAGGAGGGGGCGATCATGTACTTGTGGGGCCCGCCCTTGAGTTCCTTCACGAGTTCGGTGGCGAGGGCGACCGCTTCGGACGCGGTCTTGTGCATTTTCCAGTTGCCGGCGATGAAATATTTGCGCATTGGTTTCTCCTATAGAAAGGCGTTATTGGCCAAATAGTACCAAATATACCGAATGGTTTCAATCGGCGCGCGGCGGCGCGGGGAGTTTCGGGGAAGAGGCAGAAGGGGCGGCGGGGGCGACGCGCGTTTCTCGGAGCCCCCTCGGAGCAAAATCGGCGAGGGGCGAGATCGAAGGGAGGGGAAGAAGGGGTGGCGGAAAAGGGCGGGGACCGCGCCGCGGTCAACGCGCTTTGGAGACAGGGGAAGGCTTTCCCCTCCCCCACTCATTTTTTTCTTCTGCTATTATTCAGCCGCCCCGACATCCGGGCCTTCCCCGGTTTTCCCGGCCTGGGCCGAAAGCTTGACCGCCAGACGGCCGGTTTCGAGGGCCCGGAAGAACCGGTACCGCCAGGCCTGGGTCAGGAGGAGGGAGAGAACCGAGGCGGCGAAGAGGGCGACCATGGCGGCATGCAGGTTTTTTCCGACGACGTAGACGCCGACCGCGCAGGCGGGAACGCTCAGGGCGTAGATGCGGATCGAGGTGAGGATGAGGCTTTGGTTCGCGAAGCCCGCGACGGACATGACGGTCATGAACATGAAGACGGGTATGGAAACGACCGAAGCGAGGGCCATCCAGGGAACGATGGCCGCGGCGAGGTCCAGGATCCGGGGGTCCGACTGGAAGGCGGAAAAAAGCGGGCGGCTGGCGAGAACGTAGCCGAGGTACAGGGTGCCGGTCACCGCGAGGCCGATCCAGGCGGCGGTCCGGGAAG
>QKCE01000075.1 GCA_003245785.1 Spirochaetales bacterium
TACCGCCGAGGCCAAGGTCGACAACGTCATCATCGACACCGAGAAGCCCTCGATCAACGTGAGCATCGACATCAACGCCTTCTCGCCGAACGGCGACCGGGTGAAGGACACGGTTATCCTCACCCCGAGCGTGCCGGTTACCACCGGGCTCATCGGCTGGGACGTCACCGTTTCCGGCCGCGACGGCCAGGCGGTACGCCGCTGGTCCGGCACGGGCAGCCCGAAGGCCATTCCCTTCGACGGCCTCGACGACGCGGGCGGCAAGGTCCGCGAGGGCGATTACCAGGCGGTAATCTCCGCGACCTACATAAACGGCTTCGCGCCGGTCGCGAAATCGCCCTTCTTCACCCTCGACGTGACGCCCCCCGAGGCGAGCGCCATCGCTTCCGGCTCGATCTTCTCGCCGGTCGGCGACGGAAAGCTCGACACGGTGACCTTCACCCAGTCCGGTTCCTCGGAACCCGCCTGGACGGGCGAGATCTACGCCCTCGACGCCGCGGGCAAACCCGCCGGCAGGGCGATCCGAACCTGGCAGTTCGGCCAGGTACCCGACACCTCGGTGGTATGGGACGGTCGCGACGACGCGGGCAAACTCGCCGTCGACGGCCGCTACGGCTACGTGGCGAGAAGCACCGACCGCGCGGGCAATACGGGGTATTCCCCGGTCGCCGCGGTCGAGCTCAACACCGAAAAGGCCGACCTTATCCTCCAGGAAAGCCTGACGGCCTTCTCCCCGAACGGCGACGGCGTCAAGGACTCCATCACGTTCACGCCGGTCCTCAAGGCCGCCACGGCGGTCTCCACCTGGACCCTCACGGTGCGCGACGGTTCCGACGCGATCGTGAAAACCTGGACCGGTACCGGCAAGGTGCCCGCGAGCTTCCCCTGGAACGGTATCGCCGACCCGGTAGCCGGCGCTTCCACCGGGGCCCGTAGCCCCGACGGTACCTACCGCGCGGTCCTCGAGGTAACCCTCGTGAACCAGCAGACTTCCAAATCCCAGGCCCCGGACTTCGAGATAGACACGGTATATCCGTCCATCGAAATCTCAGCGCCTTATCTCCTGTTCTCGCCGAATGGCGACGGACGCAGGGACGACCTGCCGGTAACCCTCCGGTCCTCGAAGGAAGACCTCTGGACCGGCACGATCGCCCAGGCAGGAAAGGCCGCGATTCGCCAGCTCCGCTGGAACGGCCTTGCCGAGAGCTTCGCCTGGGACGCCACCGACGACTCCGGCAACAGGGTCGCCGACGGAGCCTACGTCCTTTCGCTTTCCAGCGAGGACAAGGCGGGCAACCGGGTATCCCAGCAGCTTACGGGCATCGCCATCGATTCCCGCACGCCGAAGGCCTATCTCACCGCGAGCCTCGCCGCCTTCTCCCCCAACGGGGACGGCGTGAAGGACACCGAGCAGTTCGGCATCGTTACCAGCGTGCCGGAAGGACTCGAGTCCTGGTCCCTGGCGATCAAGCCCGAGGGAACGCGGACCGGGGCAGAGACCGCCTCGGCGGCGGTGAAATCCTGGAGTTCCGCCGACAGCGCCACCCTGCCCGCCACGGTCAACTGGGACGGCAAGACCTCCAAGGGCGTCACGGCCCAGGGCAAGTATTACGCGGAACTCACCCTCTCCTACGCGAAGGGCGACAGCATCTCCGTGGTGACCCCGCCCTTCCTCTGCAACGCCCTGGCTCCGGAACTCAACGTCCGGTTGAGCCCGAAATACTTCAGCCCGGACAACGACGGCATGGACGACGAGCTCACCATCGCGCTCTCGGCGCTTTCGGCCTCCCAGTTCGCCGACTGGTCCTTCGAAATCCGCGAGCCCGCGGGCACGAGCGGCAACGTGTTCTGGAAGACCGGCGGCGCCGGCAAGATCACCGACCAGATAATCTGGGACGGACGCTCCCTCAAGGGCGAGCTCGTGCAGGCGGCGACGGATTACCCGTTCACCTTCACGGTCCGCGACGACGTGGGGCAAACCTCCGTGGTGAAGGGCTACATCCCCGTGGACGTGCTCGTCATCCGCGACGGCGATCGGCTCAAGATCGCGGTACCGTCGATCATCTTCCGGGAGAACGCCGCGGACTTCAACGGCCTCGACCAGGCGGTAGTGGACAAGAACGTTCAGGTACTCCGCCGTATCGCGGAAATCCTGAACAAGTTCAAGGACTACAAGATCCAGATCGAGGGCCACGCGAACAACGTGACCGGCACCCAGAAGGAAGAGGACGCCGAGCTCATCCCGCTCTCCCAGAAACGGGCCGAGGCGGTCCGCGACTTCCTCGTGCGGAACGGGGTCGACGCGGCCAGGCTCTCTACCGTCGGAATGGGCGGCACGAAACCCGTGGTACAGCGGGGCGACCGCGAGAACTGGTGGAAGAACCGCCGGGTCGAGTTCGTCCTGATAAAGTAAGGGATAGGGAGCCCCGAAAGGGGCCCGCCCGAAAGGAAGGGGGCCCGCGGCGCCGACAGGCGTCGCGGGCCTTTTTTATTGCCCGGAAAGGACGGCCTGATGGGCCTTGTAATAGGCCACGAAGTCGCCGAAGGGCAGGCTCTTGCTGTAAAGCCACCCCTGTGCCAGGTCGCAGCCCCGTTCGGCGAGGTACGCCGCCTGATACTCAGTCTCCACGCCCTCGGCGGTAATCTCCAGCCCGAGGGACTTCCCCATCGATACGATCGCGTCGATCACCGAGGAGTTTGCTTTCGCATTTCCTTCCGACAGCTCACGGACGAAGCTTTGGTCGATCTTCAGGTCATGGACCATGAGTCGCTGGAGGTAGCTCAGGCTCGAGTAGCCGGTCCCGAAATCGTCGATGGCGAGTCTGAAACCCAGGATAAGGAGGTTCTCCAGGTTGATCCTGATCCAAGGGTTGTCGCCGAGCAAGACGCCTTCGGTAATCTCGAACTCTATCCAGGAAGGCTCAATCGGCGAAACCTTCAGCTCGCGGTTCAGGAAAGGAAGGAGATCCTGGTTGGTCAGGTCGTTAACCGAAAGGTTTATGGCGATTATGGGGGGGGTCGACCCCAAGGCCTCGAGGAATTCCGGGGACCGGAGGTCGAGGAAAACCTGCCGGATCATCTTGCGGGTCAGGCGACGGATGCTCCCGGATTCCTCCGCGAGGGGAATGAAGTCCACGGGGGACACGGACCCGAGGATCGGGTGGTTCCAGCGCATGAGCACCTCGGCCCCCGCGCAGGTGCCGTCGGCGAAGCGGACCTTGGGCTGGTACTGCAGGGACAGGCCCGAGTCGAAATCCGCCTTCACGAGGCTTTCGAGGAGGCCGTAACGGTACCGCTCGGCCTGATGCATCTTTTTATTGAAGAAAATGAGCTCGTCGGGCATATTGCCGTGCCGGTCGAGGGTGGAAAGCACGTGGCCGACCATCTTTTCCGCTTCGTCGACGCCGTCCGGGTCCTCGAAGTCGTCGGGGAACCGGGTCACGGCGACGGAGCAGAGGAGCGAAACGGGGCGCCCGTCGATATCGACGGGTTTCGAGAGCACCGCCAAAAGATCGCGGCAGGTGGAATCCACCTCGAGGAAGTCCCCGGTGTCGAGAAGGGTCAGGAACAGGGAACTGTGCCACCGGCAGGTAATTTCCACGTGTTCGCGCCAGCCCTTCAGGCGGCTCCCGACCGCCTGGAGAACCGCGTCGCTCCGGGAAGGCCCTTCCATCGCGTTCACCCGCTCGTAATTGATAATGCGGAAACCCACCAGCGAAAAACTCTCCTGCAGCCCCGTGCCCGTTTTGCGCACGAAACGGTTCCGGAGGACTTCCCGGAATTTCCACCGCCCCGAAAGCCCCGTCTCCCAATCGGTCATCACGAGCTGGGTCAGCTGGGCCATGAGTACGTCGATCCGGTGGAAAACGAGGATCACCACCGCGGTCGAGAAAAGGACGACCACGATCATCCGGAGGGGAGCCCCCGGTTGGTTCAGGACGGAGGTAACCGGGTAATGGCCGTAGAGGATGCGCGCGACCATGCCGAGGCCCGCGAAAACCGCGAAGGCGGAACTGGCCCGGGACCCGACGGCGATATAGAGTATCGGCAAGGCCGGCAGGATGAAAAAAAGGCCGAGACCCGTAATCCCGCCGGCGTCGTGAAAGGTCGTGAAGATCAGCAGGAGCAAACCGGCGTAAATCGGATATTTCGCGACATTGAACTTTCGGGTCACGAAATAGACGAGGGACCCCGCCCCCAACAGGGCGAGGAAGGCGATCCTGAGGGCGAGAACAAGCGGGTCACGCTGGGTGACGGCGTTGAAAATGCCGTAGATTCCCCCTATGAACGCGATGGAGCCGACCGTATAGATGCTGCACGCGCGCTGTTTTTCCATGAACGCGAGGGATTCCCGAAGGGAAATCGGGGTGTCGTGTAGAATCCGCGCGAAAAATCCTGACTTGCGCCACATAGATTACTTAGAAGATAGCGCGCGCCCGACGGGTTTGCAACCGCGTAGCGGTTACTTTCGCGCGACGAGCACCATGGTGCGGGCTTTCTCGTTATAGGGGGAAAAGTCGAAATCGCCGTAAATCTCCACCGAGGCGAAGCCCGAGGCGATCATGAGCCGCTTGAGCTCCACGGCGGAATAGAGCCGCTGCACGAAGGAATGGTCGATCTTTCGGCCGTTTTCGTCGATAAGCATCCACCGGGAGCGCAAGCCTTCCCAGGCGCCAACCACGGCGAACTCGGTGAGCACGGTGAAGCCGCCGCGCTCGAACCACTCGCCTTCGGTAAAGTCGCGGACG
>QKCE01000294.1 GCA_003245785.1 Spirochaetales bacterium
CGCGAAAAGCCGACCGAGCCCATGCTCACCGTCCTCGACGAGGCGTGCAACGCCTGCGTGCGCGCCCATTACCTCGTGACGAACGCGTGCCAGGCCTGCGTGGCGCGTCCCTGCGCCATGAACTGCCCGAAGGGCTGCATCGAAATCACCGGAGGCAGGGCCCGGATCGACGCGGAGAAGTGCGTAAACTGCGGCCTTTGCATGCAGAACTGCCCCTACCACGCGATTATCAAGGTGCCGGTTCCCTGCGAGGAAGCCTGCCCGGTCAACGCGATAACGAAGGACGAGACGGGCAAGGAACGGATCGATTACTCGAAGTGCATCTATTGCGGCGCCTGCATGCGGGAATGCCCCTTCGGCGCGATGATGGACAAGGGCCAGCTCGTGGACGTGATCCGGAGGATTATGGACGGAAAGCGGGTCGTGGCCCTCTACGCCCCGGCGATCGCCGCCCAGTTCCGCGCGGATCCGGGCCAGCTCGAATGCGCCCTGTACGGCGCGGGCTTTTCGAAGGTCTACGAGGTCGCCCTCGGGGCGGACATCACCGCCGACAAGGAAGCCCACGAATTCGAGGAGCGGATGGAGCGCGGCGACGCGCTCATGACCACCTCCTGCTGTCCCGCCTACGTGCGGGCGGTGCATATCCACGTGCCGGAACTCGACGCCTGCGTTTCCGAGACCAAATCCCCGATGCACTATACCGCGGCCCTCGCGAAAGAAGACGATCCCGGGTGCGTGACGGTCTTTATCGGCCCCTGCCTCGCCAAACGCAAGGAAGGGATCGACGACCCCCTGGTGGATTACGTGCTTTCGGCGGAGGAGCTGGGCGCGTTCCTCATGGCGAAGGAAATCGATATCGGCGGCTGTAAGGCCTTGCCCCACGAGCGCATTCCCTCCGCGACGGGCCGCGATTTCGCCCGCTCGGGCGGCGTGGCGGACGCGGTGCGCGCGCGGCTCAAGAACCCGGACCGTCTTCGGCCCGCGCTGGTGAACGGACTGGACTCGGCCGGCATGAAGCTGCTCTCCTCCTACGGCAAGAACGCCGCGGCGGGAAAACCCCTGGACGCGAACCTGGTGGAGGTAATGGCGTGTCCCGGCGGCTGTATCGCGGGCCCGTCGGTTATCACCAACCCGAAGGTAGCGGGGGTCCAGCTGAAGAAATACGTGGCTTCGGGAAAATAAGCGATAGGCGGGTGCCGGGCGGGGACCGCCCGGCACCGGGTCTCAGCCGTTGCCTTCAGGAAAAAGGGAGGCGAGAAAGTCTTGCAGTTTCGAGGCCGTCTCCGGGCTGATCGCGTGCTCCATGCGGCATGCGTCGCTTTCGGCGGTCTCGGGATTCACCTTGAGGACCTCTGCCAGGAATTTCTTGAGGCTGTCGTGCCGGGCCCGCACGGCGCGCGCCATGCGCAGCCCCGTTTCGGTGAGCTTGATGTCGCCGTAATGTTCGTGCTCGATGAGGCCCGATTCCTTGAGGTACACGAGGGACTTGTTCACGCTCGCCCGGGAGACCCCCAGGGTGCGCGCGATGTCGATGGACCGGGCTTGTCCCGTTTCCGCGGAGTATTCCAAAATGGTCTCGAGATAATCCTGTTTCGATGCGCTCAGTGAATCCGGCATGGATAAAATATACCCTATATTTATTGACTAAACAACCAATTTGCTATAGCTTCATGTAAGAAAGGGTTAACATATGTCGCTTGACCAATTAAAACCCGGCGATGCCGGGGTTATAAAGATAGTGGGCGGTTCCGGGGCGCTGAGAAGGCGCCTCCTGGACATGGGGCTTACGCCGGGCACGCGGATTTCCGTCCGCAAGCTCGCCCCCTTCGGGGATCCCATGGAGCTGCACCTGAGGGGTTACGAGCTGACGCTTCGCGGGGACGACGCGCGGCATATCCAGATGGCCAAGGACCCGGCATGAACCTGACCGTGGCCCTGGCGGGTAACCAGAACTGCGGCAAGACGACCCTATTCAACCAACTTACCGGAAGCAACCAGCACGTGGGCAATTTCCCCGGCGTGACGGTCGAAAAGAAGGAAGGGACCATCCGGAACCGCGACGGAATCCGCGTGGTGGACCTTCCCGGCATCTACTCCCTGTCGCCCTACACCGCAGAGGAGGTCGTCACGCGCGACTTCATCGTGCATGAAAAGCCCGACGCGATCATCAATATCGTCGACGCCACGAATATAGAACGCAACCTTTATCTCTCCCTCCAACTCATGACCCTCCATCTCCCCATGGTAATCGCCCTCAACATGATGGACGAGGTTCGCGCGAACGAGGGCGCGATCGACGTGGACGGCATCCAGCGAAAGCTCGGGGTCTTCGTCGTGCCGATCGTCGCGAACCGCGGCGAGGGACTCGACGAGCTGCTGGAGCGCGTGGCCGACGCCGCCAGGGGAAAGCTTCCCTTCGGCGTCGACGGTAGGCTGGTGGACTTTTGCGCCGGTCCCGTGCACAAGGCGCTGCACTCGATAACCCATATAGTGGAAGAGCCGGCGAAGGCCGCGGGCTACGCGCCGCGCTTCGCCGCGACGAAGCTGATCGAGGGCGACCCGCCCATGGAAGCCGCCCTCTCCCTTAACGGGGCGGACCGCGAGATCATCCGCAAGATAACCGCCGAAATGGAAAGCGAGCTGGGAACGGACCGCGAGGCCGCCATAGCGGACATGCGCTATACCTTCATCGAGGACTTGATACGGCATACGGTCGTGAAGAAGCTGGAATCCCGGGAACAGGCCCGATCGCATAGGTTCGACCGCCTCTTTACCCACCGCGTGTGGGGTCTCCCGGTCTTCGTGGCGATCATGGGCATCGTGTTCTGGGTCACCTTCGGGCCCGTCGGGTCCTTCATCAGCGACGGCTTTTCCGTCGCCATCGACTGGCTTGTCGGCCTGGCGGACGCGGGGCTTACCCGGGTGGGCGTGAGCGACTGGATGCGCGCCCTCGTGGTGGACGGGGCCCTGACCGGGGTAGGCAGCGTGCTGTCCTTCCTTCCGGTGATCACCCTGCTCTTTTTCTTCCTCGCGCTGCTGGAGGACACGGGTTATATGGCGCGGATCGCCTTCGTACTCGACGTCCTGCTCCGCAAGATAGGCCTTTCCGGGCGGTCCTTCGTCCCGATGCTCGTGGGCTTCGGCTGCACGGTGCCCGCGATCATGGCGGCGCGTACCCTGTCGAGCGAGCGGGACCGCCGGCTCACGATCCTCCTGACGCCCTTCATGTCCTGCTCGGCCAAGGTGCCGGTGTACGCGGTATTCTGCGCCGCCTTCTTCCCGCGGCACGGCGCGCTCGTGATGACCGCCCTCTACTTCGGCGGCGTGCTGGTCGCGATCCTGAGCGGCGTGCTCCTCAAGCAAACCGTGTTCCGGGGGAACTCCGTGCCCTTCGTGCTGGAATTGCCCGTGTACCGGTTGCCTTCCCCGGCGTCGGTCGCCCTCCACCTTTGGGACAAGGTAAAGGACTTCGCCCAGC
Source organism: Spirochaetales bacterium (assembly GCA_003245785.1). Classification (GTDB taxonomy): domain Bacteria; phylum Spirochaetota; class Spirochaetia; order Treponematales; family Treponemataceae; genus Teretinema. The sequence continues at coordinate 3,479 of QKCE01000294.1, forward strand.
GCGCCTTCACCATCATCTTCGTGGGCTCCCTCGCGATCTGGATACTCACGAACCTCTCCTGGACCTTCTCCCTCGTCGCGGACGGCTCGCGAAGCATTCTCGCTTCCGTCGGCTCCTTCGTCGCGCCGGTGTTCTCGCCCAACGGCTTCGGGAACTGGCAGTCCGTCGCGGCGCTCGTCAGCGGGTTCGCGGCGAAAGAGGCGGTCATCAGCACTTTCTCGGTTATCCTTCCCGGCGGGCTCGAGTCGGCGTTCACGCCCCTCTCGGCGCTGTCCTTCCTCGCGTTCACCCTGCTCTATACTCCCTGCGTGGCCGCCGTGGCGGCGACGAGACGGGAGCTGGGTTCCCTGAAGTGGACGGCCGCGGCGATAGTCTTCCAGACCGGGGTGGCCTGGGTCGTTTCCGCGGCGATTTTCCAAACAGGCTCGCTGCTGGGCTTTTAGCGCGGCGGGGTCATTCCCCGGAAAGCGCCTTTTCCATGAGGGTTTGCCAGCGACCGCTGTCGATTTCCGCCCGTAACGCCTTCCCTATCCTTTCGGCCCAATCCGCGCGCCGCGGCGAGAGGCCGATGAAGAGCGGGTATGCCCTGAGCGGCGGCGACTGGATTCTGTAATCCTTCACGCCAAGCCTGTTCATAAGCCCATGAACCAGAAGATTAGAGGTGAGCAACACGTCGCATCGACCCGCGTCGAGCATCTTCGCGCCCGTTTCGTAGTCGCTGGTCTCGATGACCCACGGACAGCCCTTCGTAAGGTCGATGTGATCCTTTTGGCCCCTGAGAATGGCGACCTGATATGGCTTGAGGTCGGCGGCGGTCTTGATTTCGACTTCCGGATTGATCGTGACCGCGATCACCCTGTTTTCGAGCATCATCGGCAGTACCTTTACGCCGTCCGCCGCCGCGAGACTGGCTTCCCCGACGGGGAAAATACCGTCTACGTCTCCCTTTTTCATGTCGCCCTGGATCCTGGCGAGGGGCGCCGGGGAAAGAACGGGGGTGAATCCCGCCTTTTGGAGCAATTCGGCCATCGCGGGCTCGAAAATGCCGGCGGACTCCGTATGATTCATTTTAATCGTCTCCGCCCCCGCGGCGGCGAGGCAGAACGGGATCAGAAGTAGGGCAAATACTTCTCGGCTCACGATAACGCTCCTCCCGATAATATTAATCGGGAAAACGCGGAATTTCACGGATATCGGGCGGATTGCGCCGCACGGGCCCGGGCTTCTACGGGTGCCGACCCAAAGTTGGGCCGCCCT